>JAQUXV010000050.1 GCA_028692205.1 Eubacteriales bacterium | reverse complement strand
TTCGGGCCTGCGGACGGGATATTTTATTCGCGGCGTGCAACTGGGGCATGGAAGCGCCGGAAACCTGGATGCGTTCCGCGGGCGCCAACAGCTACCGTTCCACCCCGGATATCATGGACAGCTTCCAATCCGCCGCCACCATTGCCGACAGCCAGCTGGCGCTCCTGCACTGCAGCGCGGCCCCCTGCTTCAATGATATGGATATGCTGACGGTCGGTATGTTTGGCAAAGGCCACGTGGGGCTGGACGACCCCAATAACGGGGCGACCACGGTGTGCAGCGAGCGGGATTACGAAACACAGTTCGCGCTGTGGGCCAGCATGGGTTCCGCGCTGATTTTGGGCGCGGATATCCGCGCGATACCGGAAACGATGCGGAAACTTTTACTCAACAAGGATCTGATTGCCATCAATCAGGATGCGGAATGCCGCGCGCCGTACGTGGTGTACCGGGTTGGCCCCCGTTTCTGCTTCCTCAAACACCTGAGCGACAATACGGTGGCGCTGGTGTACGCCAACCTTTCCGACGAGGAAAACGAGGTGGACTGCATCTTCGCCGATATGGGCCTGCCGTACACCTCCGGCGTGAAGCTGAGCCTGTACGACGTGATGAGCGGCAAGGATGCCGGTGTGTTTACCGATCACTGCCCGTTGGAAGTTCCCGCGCACGGCTGCCGCGTGTTCAAAGGCAGCTTCGTACGGGCGTAATAACCGGTTCGAAAAATCCCTCTGTCCAACAAAAATAGAGCCCCCGCTGTCCGCTTTTTCGGACGGCGGGGGCTTTGCCGTTTGCCCGCCGAGGCGCTCTGCGCCGGGACGGCCCAACCCCTTCGCAGCCCTCCGGGGCCACGCCCGGCCCGCTGCGCGCTTTGCGGGTACCTGCCTTCAGGCGGCTATCTAAATTTGATTTTTGCAAATAAAGCTGACATACAGTTGTCATGCTTTCCGCGATACAATCAATTACAGAAAGGGGATATGATACATGAAGAAAGAAGCTCTGGTATTCATTTTTAACGGTTATGCCGACTGGGAGCCCGCGTATGTCTGTTCGGAACTGAACGCTCCGGATACGGGCTATGTGGTGAAAACGATCAGCCTGGACGATCAGCCGAAGGTCTCCATGGGCGGCTTCCGCGTGCTGCCGGATTATACGGTCAACCGGTATCCGGAGGATTTCAGCCTGCTGATTCTATGCGGTGGAATGGCATGGATGGAGCAGAAAAACAACGCGGTGCTGCCTGTGGTGGAGGCTGCGGTGAAAAGGCATATTCCGGTCGGGGCGATTTGCAACGCCGTGAACTTTATGGCTGAAAACGGCTATCTGGATTCCATCAAGCATACGGGGAACACGGTGGAATTTATGAAGGCGCAGGCACCTCACTATCAAGGCGAGCAATATTTTCTGGAGCAGCAGGCGGCCTGCGACGGCGGCATCGTTACGGCGAACGGCTCCGCTGCGCTGGAATTTGCCCGGGAAGTATTGAGGTTGGCCCATTCCAAGCCGGACAAGGAAATCGACAGGTGGTTCAATCTTCATATGAAAGGCTTTTATCGCTGACGGAAAGCTGTTGCCGAGGCAATGGCCGCCTGTAAAAGCAACAGTGGAGAGTGTGTATGGATAAAGTACAAGGCGTGAACGGCGGCGCTGAAGATAATGGCCTAGCCGCCGTTTGCCGCCTGCGAAAACAGCGGTGGATTGTGTGTATGGATGAGGTGTAGTTTGCTGACGGCGGCGCTGAAGGGAATGGATAAGCGGCCGCTTACCGCCTGTGCTGACGGCGGTATTGAAGATAACGGCTAAGCCACTGTTTGCCGCCACAACTGCGCATCGCGCTATTGCCACACAGCGCCGGATTGCCTGCCGGACGAGCCTGAAATACATGAACACCGCCGTTCCACGAGGACGGACGACGGAGATTGATAACGGCATCTTCGTTTTGGGAGAAAGCCGCAGGGCGCAACCTTCCTGCTGTATCTGCGACACCCGGCTTTTGGGCGAAGATACGGCTTGCCGGAACAACGCGCCCGCAGCCTGAACGGAACATGAACCAAATTCAAAGAAACAGCGCCGCCGCCCGATGGGTTCGGGCGGCGGCGCTTTGCAAAGTCAGTATTACGAAGTCAGTATTGCACGGTCAGGGTAAAGCTTTCCGGCGGGCTTTGCAGACGAAGCTTCTCCCCTTCAATGGCGGCGTCGGGCAGCGGCTCGCCTTTCATGGTCACCGCGACGGGCGGATTGCCCTTGGGCGTGCGAAGGCAGAGCACAAGCTCCTCCGGCGTGCTGCGCCAATGTGCGTCCACGGTTATTTCAAGCGCAAATTCGCTGGCCTGCAGCGCGAGGCTCACCTCGCCGAAGTAGGTCGCCATATGCTCGAAACGGATGGCTTTGCCCGCTTCCAGCCACGCCCTCGGCGCGCCCTGCAGCAGGTACAGCGCGTCGCCTTCCTCCCGCAGCAGATGGTTGCGCAGGTTGACGATAAATTGCGCCTCGTCCGGTGTTTTATAGAAGGGGCCGAAACCGATCCCGAAATCCGTAATGGGGTGCTCGGTAAAGCAGTTCACGTCCCGGTACAGGTTCTGGGCGAAGTTATTGAACAGGGTCCGTACCGCGCGCCCGCTTTCATCGCGTTTCAGGTACACCAGATCGTTGAACAGCAGGTTGGACTGGATGGTCATGCCGCCGCGGCTAAACCAGTAACGCTCGCGGTCCACCGCGCGTCCATGGTCGCGGGAGAGGAACAGGTTGTCCTCCTGATCGCGAAGGATCCACGTCGTCAGCTCGTCGTCGGGGTCGAATACGCCGCAGGAGGCCAGATGCAGCGGCCCGTAGGCAACCTCGCGGAACCAGCCCCAATCCCGGCCGCGAATTTCCGCCTGCGTGGGCACGTGGGGCATGTAGCCGCCGTTGCCCGTGGGCACCGCGGGGGATTTTGCCATGGCGCGCGCGACACAATCGCGGATATCGCTGCGGTATGCGTCGGCCTCCGTTTGGATACGCCCGGCTTCGGTGTGGCCGATATCGGCAAGCGCCTGCGCCGCCGCGAGGATGCCGCCGCAGGCCTGCGCGTTCACCGCGAACCAGCAGCGCCATTCGGGGTTGTCTTCCAGATGGCCGTGGGGCATCAGCCCGTAATAGCTCACCTTTTCGCCGTCGTCGTCCAGCCGCATGGTGGCTTTGCGCTCGGCAAAAATGTAATCGCAGGCCTTTGCCAGCGTGCCAGAAATCCGTTCCAGCCACGCGCGGTTGCCCGTAAGGCGGTAGTGATCCACCAGACAAGAAAGGATATAGCCGTGGTCAAGGTTGTAGGCGAACAGGGAGGTAATGTTGTCGGAGTAACCGCCGTAGTTGTTGGCGACCAGCGCGCCGTCGTTGGAGGCGAAATTGCCGTTCATGCTGCCCGTACCCTGGCTGACCACGAAGGTTTCCAGATAGGTTTCCGCATCCTCGTGGTAGCCCAGATAATCCAGCATACGGATTTGCAGCGCGGCTTCGTTGCCGCACGCGCCGTAGCCGTACGTGCCCGCGGGCACCATGTACAGGCCCGTGCGCAGGTCGCGCATAGCCGTTAAAGCCACGTGCCACGGTACCGCCTGCGCAAAGTCGTTCAGCTTGCTTTCACCCGGCAGCGTCAGGCTGGCCCCCTTCTCCGCAAAGCCGAGCCAGAAGCGTTTCACCCGTTCCAGCTCCGCGTCGAAGCTGCGTTCCCGCAGGGGCTCCCAGTCCGACTCGGAGGAGAGGGACGGATAGGGAAGAATAAAGTCGATGGTGTGCGTCTCGTACGCGCCGAGATCCAGCTCGTATAAAAGTGTCGTCGGTACGCAGGACGAGGGGGGCTGCCGGACGGGGTTGCGGTCGTAGCCCTCAAAGCCGAACTGCGGCTGCATGGAAAGGGACGTGTTGCCCGCCGCCGTAAAGGGGATGCAGCGGAGCCTGCCCCTGCCGTTTGCGTTAATTTGCGCGCGCAGGTACGGATCGGGGTACGGTTGTACCGTCCAGCCGACGACGGGCGTATCGCCCGGGCGCACCCGCCCGCAGGCTAACAGCGCGCCGCCCTGAAGGGTTAGTTGCTCGCCGGGGTAGGATTCGACCAGCAAATGCGCGGTGCGCGCCTCGGAGGAAGCGTTGCGAAGCGTGATGCGGTTCATCACCATAATGTCCTCATCCCCGACAATTGTGCCCGGGGCCGGGTCCATCAGCGTGGCGAAGGTGGTTTGCCGGTAGTCCACAAAACGGTCCTGCCACTCGGTTACGTACACAGGCACGCGTGGATCGGGCATGGACTGGGCGGCGTCCTCCTCGCCCTCGTGGCGGGAAGGCGGATCGCCGCTGGCCAAACGGAAATGCAGCTCGTTGCCGGCCCAATGCGTTTTGGCTGTGTCGCGGCCGGACACCTTCTGGTCGATTTTATTGGCGAAGATATCGCCGTTGTAGCGCAATGCGAATTTCTGCCGCACGCCCTTCCAGCCGATGGGCACGTAACGGCCGTATTTGGGCTGCATGTGCTTTTGCATGGCGGGAATCTCGGCCATGGCGTCCGCGACCGATTGTTCCGCGTGCTTCGGCACACGGTCGAAAATCGACTCTTTTCCCTGCGTGAGCTGCTTTATGATTGCCGCGGGATCGTCGCCCATGCTCTCGGGCGCGATCAGAAGGTCGAAATCTTCCATGTATACGCCCTGTTCGATATCTTCCGCGCGCACGCCGAAGCCGGTGGAACCGGCCGCGAAGGTGAGTACCGTCTGGTCGGCGTCGGTCTTCGCACCCACGGTGCGCAGGTAGGCAAGGCGGGTCGGCTTACTGATGACGCCCGAGCCGGACAGGAACTCGCCGTTCCAGATGGCTTCGGCAAGGATTTGCCTGCCGCCCTTGCCCGTGGCGCGCGGATAGACTGTACAGGCGGCTTCCCGCACCACGGCGTCCCCTGTGAGCGCGATCTGCCGGATGCGCGGGGCGGCCTCCCCCGCAAACACAATGCGGAACTTCAGCGCCCGGCGGAACTCGGCATTGTAATCGTCCGACAGGGGAAGCTGCCGGGCATATTCGCTGCCGAGGCAAAGCACCTCGTTGACGTCGATATGGTCGAATGCCACCGAGCAGCCGACGCTGCCGGTTGTCTGCTCGCCGTAGGCGGCCAGCCATCGGCCGTGAAAAGCGTCGTCGGTGAGCAGCCAGCCTTTGTGCGCGCCCACACGGCGATCCCTGTGCTCGTTGGGCCACGATTCGTGCCAATACTCCACATGCCAATCCGTGGGCAGGGGAGAATCCTTGGCAAAAAGCACCTGCACGCCGGTAATATCGCGGGGCTGATCCCACTCCAGCCCGATCTGCCAACCGCCTTTGGGCAACGGCGCGCAGGTCCAAACCCCGTTCTCATCGCGCGGTATCGGCGTCGCCTTCATGGCTCTGCCGGTTTCGTCGTTATACGCGCGAACACGGGCATACCGGGTCGGGTCAAAGGCGCGGACGTCTTTATTCATCATGCTACCTTCCTTTCGGTGTTAGGGACTTTGTAACTTCTCGGCTGAACAAAGCATAGCGAAACCGCCGGAGCGGTGTCAAACAAATTTGGTCGTTTTTCATCGTGTTTTTCAGGGGTTTCGGCAATCAATTTCCGTGGTTTATCGATGATTTTCGTGCGGATACGCCGTAAAACCGCCCAGGTAGGATTTCATCTATAGCCGCTTTTCCCCCAAACATGTATAATAAAGCGGAAAAAATCTTTCGCGCTCCGGCTTCCACCCATAAACCCGGGTGAGCGCCGAAGCCGAGCGGCGATTACGAACCGAACCGGTTTGGGAACCATCCTGCGGCAGCAACCGCGATACCGGGGGCGAAAACCTGCCGGGGGCCTTGTCGTTGCGGCGGGCCGGTATGCCTTTGCTGCGGCCGCGGGAACCGACAAACGAACAAAAAAGCAACACGGAGGGAGACGAAAGCCTTGAAATCGACGTTTTCCTTTTTCCACAGTTCCATATTCCGCAAATTCCTGCTCTCGTTTCTGGCCGCCTTTGTGCTGCCGATCAGTTTGGTGTTCGGCTATCTGGAATACACCAACCAGAAACTGCTGACCCGGGAAATTTACGATCTGCAGGAGACGACGGCCAACTATACCCGCAGGACGATGGACTTTGAGTTCTCCCGTTACCGCACTTTTTCCGCCACGCTGCTCAACAACGCCAACATCAACAGCATCCGTAAAAAAACGTACGACGAGCTGACCCCCGCCGACGCGCTGCGCCTGATGGACCTGCGCGGAATGCTGAGCAGCTTCGCGGTGGATTCCACCGTCGTATCGCGGATTTTTCTGTATATACCGGCCAGTAACCTGTATGTGGACGCGGTGAGGGCGCTGCCACTGGAGGATGCGCTGTATACGCTGGAGGATTCGGGGCTGATGCCGGGAAACAGCGACCAGTGGCAGGCAATGCTCACCCAAACCTATACCAGCCAATGGCTCAACACGGTCAACCGCAAAGGGGACACGGTGCTTTACTATATTCAAACGCTGCCTTCGGCATTTGACCGCGATACCTGCAACCTGATGATCGCCGTCAACCCGACCTATCTGCGGGAAGTGTTCGACGAAAGCAATCTTTCGGAGAACGAGTGGATCGGCATGGTGGATGATACCGGAAGCGTAATCTATTCGCCGGTGCAGAACACACCCGATTTCGCCTCGCTGACCGGGCTTGGCGACAGCGGCAGCGTGGCGCAGAACAACCTGCTGTATACCTACTGCCACTCCAAACAGACGCGCACCTATTATTTCAGCGTTTTGCCGCTGGAAAACATCAGCAATTCCCTGCGCGGGCCGAACAGCCTTTCCATCGCGGTTCTGCTGATCTCCTTCCTGATCTGTACGGTAATCACGTATCTGACGACTGTGCGAAACTTTAAGCCGATCGCGTACCTCAGCACGCTTGCCCAGCCGGATGCCGACGACCCGGATGTGGACGAGTTTACGCGGCTCAAACTGTCGCTGATGGAACTGAGCGACGAAAAGCGACTGCGGACGGATCAGGCGAAGTACGCCCGACAGGTGCTGGACGACCAGCGGCTGATCCGCAATATGCTGAAGGCGGGCAACCAGGCGGCGCTGGAAAAACGGATGCAGCGGGAAGACCTTGCGCCGGTGGGAAGCGCCTGGGTGCTGAGTATCGTCACCCTTGTGGACTACTCCAATGAGGAGGCGGACACGCAAACCTCTTACCAGCGCACGATGACGCAGCTGCACGATTCCTTCAGCGCCGTAGGCTCGCAGTTTTACACCGCGCTGCCCCTGTACGACGATAAAGAGCTGCTGGTGCTTGTGAACCTGCCTTCGGACGAGCTGCAGCATCTGGCGTACCTGCGCAATTCGTTTACCAACCTGCTGCACATGCTGCGAAGCAGCTTCTCCATCGACTGCCAGATCGCCGTCAGCGCCATCCACAATTTGCAGACGTTGAACGGGCAGGCGCTTACGGAACTGATTTCGGAGGCGCGCATCGCGGCGGAAAGCCCGGCGGAAGGCGAATCCATCCTATTTTATTCCACGCAGGCGGTGGATAAGGTGATGCACATTTCAGTGGAGCACACCATGAACCGGCTGATGCACGCCTGCCTGCGAGGCGCGACGGATGAAACCGACAAGCTGATGAAGCAGCTTGCCGAACAGGTGCGCACCCTCAGCGAATACCAATCCGGTTCCGAAAAGGAAATCGATACTTACGAGGATGAGAGCACCGAGATGCGCATCAAGCGGGACATTCTGGAAATTGTGAAAAACGAGTACCCGAACCCCATGCTCAACGTAAGCGCCATCGCGGACAAGCTGGGCAAGAACGTGGATTATATTTCCCGCGTGTTTAAGCAGACCACCACCATCGGCCTGCTGGATTACATCCATCATATGCGCATCAAGGCCGCTAAGGAGCTGCTGATCGGCCAGCCCAACCTGTCGATTGTGCAGATTTCGCAGCGCGTAGGGTATTTTGGCGCAGACTCGTTTATCCGCTCCTTCAAGCGCATCGAGGGCACGACGCCCGGCCGCTACCGCACGCAGAAAAAAGGGGAGTAACGCTTGAACGACATTTTGAACCATGGGGAAGCCCTCCGGCGCGGCTACATCGGCAGGCCGGAGCAGCTGATTGAAAACGACGAAGTCAGCCTGCGGCAGGGAGACGGGCGGACGCTCAGCTGCCAGAAGATTGCTCTGCCGGGTGGGCTGGCGGCGACGGTGGCATGGGATCGCTGTATGGATGTAACACGGCTGAGCTACCGGGGCGTGCCCATTGCGAATTTGGGAAAGAACGCGGAGCGGAACGACCTTGCCATGCCGTTTGAAAGCCGCTTTTCCGGCGGCATGCTCTACACCTGCGGGCTGCTGAACGTCGGCCCCGGAGACGAAGTGCAGCCCACGCACGGGCGCATCCATAGCCAGTCGGCGAACCTGCGCGGCGTAAGCCTGACGGATTCGGCGCTCGTACTGCAGGGGGAAATGCGGGAGGCTGCCCTGCTGGGTGAAAACCTGCTGCTGCGCCGGAAACTGGAATTTCCGCTGGGCAAGGCCGAGGTGCGGCTGTGCGACACGATTGTCAACCAGACCGCGCACCAACAGCCCTATATGCTGCTCTACCACATCAACCTGGGCTACCCATTCCTGAGTGAGGCGCTGAAGCTTACGCTGCCGCAGGGCACCGAAACGCGCCCCGCCGACGAAAATGCCCGTGAGCATGTGGGGGAAATACTGCGCTGCTCCGCCCCCGACCCGGACTTTGCCGAGCAGGATTACAGCCACCGGCTTCCGCCGGAAAATGGCTGGTGCCGTGTTGCCGCCGTAAACGAGGACTTGGGCATCCGGCTGACGATCAGCTACCGGGCGGATACGCTGCCCCTGCTGCAGCAATGGCGGTGCCTGCGCGGCGGGGATTATGTGCTCGGGCTGGAGCCGACCAACAACCGCGTGAACGGGCGCGCAGCCGCGGCGGCCGAGGGCAGCCTGCCGGTGCTCGCGCCGTTTGAAACCGTAACCACGGAGGTTACCCTAACGTTCGATACCCCGTAATGCTGACGCAAATTTTCAGCGCGCCAGAGAAGAACGGTGTTTATGGCTTTCGGGGCCTGCCGGAGGAAAACGTGCGGAAGAACCGCGACGAAACCCCACGGCGTTGAGAAGGTGATGAACAACGCGCTGTCGATGCGGAAAAGTTAACGTTGGCAACATTTCAATTTAGCAGGAGGAACTTTCATGTACAGTACCAACCCTCTTTTCGGCCTGCCCTCGCTTCGCGCGGGCCGCTCCCGGGCGCTTACGCAGGAAAACCCCACCGGTCAAAGGGGCAACGGCGGCAAGACCGCGGGCGAACTGGGGCCGTCCCGCAAAGGCTCGCCCTGCATCCGTTCGATTCCGCAGGGGGGAACGGCTACCTTGGCCGACATTCAGGGCCCCGGCATGATTACGCATATCTGGATCACCGTTCCCGACCGTACCGACGCGGGCCGCTACGTGCTGCGCGATCTGGTGCTGCGCATGTACTGGAACGGGGAGGAGACCCCTTCCGTGGAGACGCCGCTGGGCGACTTTTTTCTAAACGGCTTCGGGCGCGGCTATCCCATCAATTCGCAGCCCATCGTGGTTAACCCCAAGCGGGGAATGAACTGCTTTTTCCCCATGCCGTTTGCCGACGGCGCGAAGATCACCGTGGAAAACCAGCATGGCGGGGACGTGCCGGGCCTGTTTTACCAGATCGATTATATCGAGCTGGACGAGCCGACGGAAAACATGGGCACCTTCCACGCGCAGTGGCGGCGGCAGCCTGTGACCGAGCTGCTGAAGGATTACGTGATTCTGGACGGCGTGCAGGGCAAGGGCCATTACGTGGGCACCTTTATCGCTTTGCAGACGCTGGAACGCGGCTGGTGGGGCGAAGGGGAAATGAAAATCTATCTGGACGGGGATGAGGAATACCCCACCATTTGCGGCACCGGTATGGAGGATTACTTCGGCGGCGCGTGGTCGTTCGGGGGGATGGATGCCGAGGGCAACATGCGGGAGCAGACGTTTAACACGCCGTTCATGGGCTATCCGTTCTACAGCCGCGATACCGGCATTCAAAACGAGTTCTTCATGAGCGAGTGCCCGCCGATGCGCGCGCTGTACCGCTTTCACATCCCGGACCCGATTCTGTTCGACAAGGAACTGCGGGTAACCCTGCAGCAGATGGGCGGGGACGAGCGCGGGCTGCGCGAGCGGCAGGATGATGTTTCCTCCGTGGCCTACTGGTACCAGCAGGAGCCGCACAAGCCGTTTCAGCCGTTCCCGGGCGTGCTGGAACGTCGTGCAAGATAAACGATGAGGTAATCCCATTCGCGCTACCGATTGCATTTTCACCATCTCGGGCCTGCCGAATCCTTGACGTAGCGCTGCTACGACTGCGGATTCGGCAGGCCCAATCTGGTAAAAATTCATTTCGGTATCGCAAACGTTCTTCCCTCATTGTTTACCTTCAAGGAAATTGGTATCGGATGGGGAAGGGAACGACCGGGAGAGAAAATAAAAAACACCCGCAGGGATTTGAATTTCCCTGCGGGCGTTTTACTTGATGTTTGTACCGGATAGTCTTGCGGCTGCTTTACTCCACGCGGTAGCGGTTCACGGTTTCCATGTTCAGTTCCACGCCGAGGCCGGGGCGGTCGGGAATGTCCACATAGCCGTCGGTCACAGTTACGGGCTCCATCACCAGGCTGCGGCTGAGCACGGTTTCCTGCCCGCAGTACTCCAGGTACTTCGCGTTGGGCAGCGCGGCGATGAATTGCAGCGTCGCGGACATGAGCAGCCCGCTCTTGAAATTGTGGGGGATAATGGGCACCTGTTTGGCTTTGGCAAGCTCCAGCACCTTTCTGGCGATGGTCAGGCCGCCGCAGCGGCTTAAGTCGGGCTGGAGGATATCCACGCAGCCCTTGTCCAGATAAGCCGCGAACTCGCCCAGCGCGCTCAGCTCCTCGCCCGCGGTGATGTTGAGCGACGTCGCCTCCCGAAGCTTGGCGAAATCATCCTGCCGCTCGACGCGGAAGGGCTCCTCCACCCAGTAAACGCCCTCCTGTTCGTAGGCGCGGCAGGCGTCCAGCGCGGGCTTGTATTCGCTCCAGTTCATGGCGATGTCGATCATCAGCAGCTTGTCCGGCCCCAGCGCCTTGCGCGCCGCGCGGATCAGCTTCAGGTCGTGCGCCGGATCGTCGCCCAGATTGCCCCAGCCGAACTTGATGCCGGAGTAGCCCTTGACCATGTGGTAGTCGACCAGCCGCTTCACTTCCTCCTCGGTGGAGGGCATTAAAATGCTGATGTAGGCGGGCACGCGCTTCTGGTACGCGCCGCCCAGCAGCTCGTACACCGGCACGCCCAGCGCCTTGCCGCGGATATCCCACAGCGCCATATCGATGCCGCTGATGGCGTGCATGCCCGCGCCGCCGCGCGCGTAATAATAGGTGCATTCGTACAGCTTATCCCAGATGACCTCGGTGGCCATGGGGTCCATGCCCAGCAGCACATTGCGCATGCCGCGCTGCGCGCTGTGGGAATCCGGCATGTCGATGGCCTGCTTTACCAGATAAGGGGCCGAATCCACCTCGGCTACGCCGTAGATGCCTTCGTCGGTATCGATGCGGATGATTACGGAATCCTGCGTGCCGTCCCCGATCAGCGAAATCTCCGGCTGACGGACGATATAGGCCTGTACGTCGGTAATTTTCAAAGGAAACTCCACCCTTCTTACATTATGCTTCGTTTTCCCACGGATGCAC
>JAQUXV010000479.1 GCA_028692205.1 Eubacteriales bacterium | reverse complement strand
TCAGCGATAGTCCCGTACAGTCGGCGGTTAGGCCTGTTTGCAGCTTTGCCGCCGCCCACGCCGAAAGAAAGCGCCCGTGTACCGTGGCGGGAAAAAGCGCCGCGTCCGGCTTCAGCTTTTTCAGCGCTTCGGCAATCAGCGTGCCCTGCGCGCATGGGTCGTCCCTATACGGAATGCAAACAATTTCATCCGCTCCGCAGGCGATGTAGGCATGGTTGTCTCCGTCGGCTTCCGTGCAAAGCGAAATAACCCGGGCGGCTTGTGCAATCGCCCGAGCCCGGGCAATCAGCTCCGTGGCCGACGCGGCGACGCATACCACGACGATCGTCACCCGAGCACCCCCTTTGCAAGCAGCTCTTCCACCGTCAGCTTTTCACATTGCCGCAGTCCGGCCGGTTTCGCGCTTACACGAATCACGCGCGTCGGCGAACCCGCCAACCCGCAGTGATCTGCGGGCAATTCCAAATCCGGCCGTGTCAAGCGGTGAATACCCACCCTACCGGCGGCGCGAAGCCCCGCAATGGTGGGCAGGCGCAGCCGCCGGCTCCATTCGCAGAAGGTTGCCACGGCAGGCAGGCGGCAGCGCCACGTTTGCACGCCGTTTTCCAGCAGTTGGTCGATCTCCATGGTTGCCGGGCTGCCGTCATCATTGCATATCCGTGCGTCCGTCGCGTTGGAAACACAGGGGATGTCCAGAATCGACGCGAGCATCGGGCCAACCTGCCCTGTTTCGCCGTCCGACGCGCGGCGGCCGCAGAGCACGAGGTCGAAACCGCCCAGCTTGTCGTGCGCGGCTTTCAGCGTTCTCGCGGTCGCCAGCGTATCCGCGCCCGCAAAGGCAGGATCGTTCAGCAGCACCGCGTCGTCCGCGCCCCGAGCAACCAGTTCCCGCAGCATACCTTCGGCGCTCGCCGGGCCCATGGTCATCACCGTCACGGTTCCGCCGCAGGCATCCCGCAGCACAAGACCCAGTTCCAGCGCGGATTCGTCCGCGAGGTTCAGGCTCTGCGCTGTAAACTCCCGCTGGAGCGTATAATCCGCGCCGAGTTTCACCTCGTTGGTTTCGGGCACCTGCTTAACGCAAACCAGTATCTTCATCTGTTTTCCCCTACAGCTTTTGGTAGATGGGGGCAAGAGCCGCCTGAATCTCTTTGTAAATTAGGAACCGCTCCGCATAGAATGCCGCCCCCTCCGGATTCGGCTTCGTTTCACCGCTCACGCGCACACACCGGCGCACCGCCGCCGCATGGCTGTGAAAAATACCGGTCGCCACGCCCGCCAGCATGGCGCTGCCCAGCGAGGAATCCACATTTTCCACCGTGGTCAGCGGAATGTTCAGCATATCCGCAAGGATTTGCCGCCACAGGGGGCTTTTCGCTCCGCCGCCGATCGCCACTGCCCGCGCGGGCGCGGCGCCCATTTCCCGGAGCGTCTCGTAACAATCCTTCATCGAATAGGCCACGCCTTCCAGCACCGCGCGGTTAAAATGCGCCTTAGTGTGAAAGCCCGCCGCACCTGTGAAGCTGGCACGGAGTTTATCATCCAGATACGGGGTGATCTCCCCCTGTAAATATGGGTGAAAGAACAGCCCCTCCGCGCCGCGCGGCACATCCGCCGCCGCATCGCTCATTTCTTTGAAGGTGCCGCCGAACACATCCCGATACCATCGGTTGGCCGCCGCGCAGGACTTCGTAGCCGTGCCCGGGTACCAGTGTCCCGCCACCACGTGCCGGTAGGTCACCAGCCTCGGGTCCACCAGCGGATGGTCGGTAATCGGACAGATGCGCCCCGCCGTCGCCAGCTTTACCGTCGCCTGCCCCACCTCCACCGCGCCTGCGGCGTAAACCTCCATCACCGTATCGGTCGCACCGGCAATCACAACAGTGTCGGCAGCCAGCCCCGTATCCGCCTGCGCCTGTTTCGTCAGCGGGGATAGCTTCGTCATCGGGTCGACAATCGACGGTAAAATAAAAGGGTCGATGTAGGCCAGCGCGCACAGGAAAGGCGACCATTCCTGCTTTTTCACATCCAGCAGCAGATTGCCCATGGCCTCAATGGTGTCGGTTACGTAGTCGCCGGTGAGCCGGTAACGCACGTAGTCCTTCATGGCCATCACTTTGCGAGTCTTTTTCAGCGTTTCGGGCTCGTTCTCTTTCAGCCACACTAGCTGCGGCAGCGTCCACAGGCTGGAAACGCTGTTGTAACACAGCTGCATAATGCGCTCGCCATGTGCATCCTTCAGTCTCGCGGCCTGCCCGGTCGCGCGCGAATCCGTCCAATAAATAGCGCGGCGCACAGGCCGGTCGTCCGCGCCCAGCAGCACGGCGGTATGGGTGGCCGCATCCAGCGCGAGCGCGGTGATCTGCTCCGGTTTCACGCCGCTGGATTTCAAAATTTCGCGCACGTTTGAAACCAACGCGCGGTAACTGTCGTCCGGGTCCTGCTCCGCCCAGCCGTTTTGCGGATAGTAGGTGGGATATTCGCAGCTCGCGGTTGCGTATACCACGCCGTCTTCGCCCAGCAGCGTCGCCTTGGACGAGCTGCCCCCGAAATCCACCCCAAGCAGGTAGTTCATGCCCGTTCCTCCCATGATTTTTTCATTT
>JAQUXV010000478.1 GCA_028692205.1 Eubacteriales bacterium | reverse complement strand
ATCTGCAGCGTGCGCTTGAGAATATAGTTGAGTTGGCGCAAAAACTTCACCGCCTTTGAAAAGTTGGACACCGCAAGCGCCGGGTTGCTTTCGCGCACCGGCCCGGCCTGCCGGAAAGCCCCGCGCGCGCCGCCGGCCGGTATCCGGCGGAAACGGCTGCGGCTGTTTCCGTAAACAGGGCCGGTACCTTCGACAGGAAGGCCTTTGGAACAGGCGCGTCGGCAAACCGCCGATCAGGCAACACTCCGGGGCTGGCGCGCCAAGGCACGCCAGCCCCTTAAAGTTCTTCGGATGGGGGTACTCAGTTCGCTTTGGTGATGAACTTGCAATAGTAATCGTTGAACGTGGAAACGCTCAAGCCCTGCACCTTGTCGCTGTACGCATAGGCGAAGGAGTTGTGGAACAGCGGGATGACGTTGCAGTTGTCGTAAATCTTCTGCTGGATATCCCAGTACATTTCCACACGCTTGGCGGGATCCTGCTCAATCAGAGCGGCAGCCTGCTCGTCGTCCAGTTCCTGATCCTGCAGGAAGGTGAACCACGCGCTGGACTGATCGTAGTCGGTGATCCAGCCGATGACTTCGGACGGATCATAATAGTCGTCGGACCACTGGTAGCACACGCACTGCAGGGTGTTGGACTGTGCGTTCTGGTAGAGGATCTTGCTTTCCACATGCTCGATGTTCATGGTAAAGCCGGCGTCCGCCAGAGAGGCCTGCAGCAGGATGGCGATCTCTTCGTAGATTTCGTTGCCGTTGGGGATGGACATCGTGAAGGTGATGCCGTCCGGATAGCCGGCGTCCGTCAGCATCTGCTTGGCGGTTTCGGGCTGGTAGGGGATCACTTCAAGATCGGTGTTGTAGTACTTGCCGTGCGCTTCGGAAAGCACCGACGCGACTGCCGCGCCGTATTCGCCATAGACGACTTCGGCCATTTCCGCCTTATTGATGCCGTAGGCCAGCGCCTTGCGGACCGCGGGATCGTTGAAGGGTTCTTTGGTGGTGTTCAGCAACAGGTAACGGATCTGGGTGGAAGGATACACGGAGAGGTTAAGCCCTTCGGAATTCTCCACAACGCTCATCTGGGAGGCGGGAACGTCGCCCATGATGTCGATCTGGCCTGCCTGCAGCTGCATCAGGCGGGTATTATCGTCGGAAACGACCTGATACTTGATGTAGGGGGTTTTTACGGAAGCGGCGTCGCGGTAATAGGGGTTGGGCTGAAGCAGCACATAGTTGCCGCGGTTCCACTCCTTAAGGCAATAGGGGCCGGTGCCGATGGGGTTCATAACGTACTCGTCTTCCGTCATGCTCTCGGCGTACGCCTTGCAGCCCAGCACCATGTTGAAGCTGCACAGCTGCGCGAGGAACGAAGAGGTGGGGGATTTGAGGGTGATGACCACCTGGCTGTCGGTCGCCTCGACCGTGTCGATGACTTCGGCGATAAAGGCATATTCGGAGGTTTCGGTATCGCGGGCGCGATAGAGGCTCCAAACCCAGTCTTCACCGGTTACCGGCGTGCCGTTGGAGAAGCATACGCCGGGCACGAGGTTGAAGGTGTAGGTGAGGCCGTCGTCGCTGATCGTCCAGTCGGACGCCAGCGAGGGAACGATCTCCGTGTTGTCCTCGTTCATGGTTACGAGGCCCTCAAAAATCTGATCCGTCACATGGATCTCGGTACCGCCGATGGCGGGGGCGTTCGGCTCCAGATAAGCAGGTTCGCTCGTGATACCGATGACGATGGTATCCGCAGTATCCGCGTCGCCTTCGGCCAAAGCGGGAACCACGGAGCACAGCATGGCGGCAACCAGCAGCAGACTCAGCAATTTCTTCATCCTTAAAAACCTTCCCTTTCACATTATCTTTGCGTTTACCGGAGCGGCAAACCGCATAAATAAATAGTAGTATGATTATTATTCATTGTCAATGAAATTGCGAAATTTATTGTATTGCAATGTATTGAAACCAATTTGGAGAAAATTTTCAAACCGGACCGGCGCAAAATGGGGAGCATAAATATAATAAAATATGCATAATCAACGTGGAGAAATCGGTAAACCCATGCGGTAAACGGCCTGAGACAACCAGCTGGAAACGGTTGACAATGAATAACCGGTGATGCAATCATGCAAATACCTCCCACGGAGGCATCTTTCCTTGCAAAAACGCCGGAAAAACGTTTTATTCTGCCCGGACGAAATCGTACTGGTCAAGGTGGGTGGGACGGGCCTAAAAGTGCCGTATCAGGCCGTGTTTACGGAAGGTTGTCCGTAAAAAACGGAAATCCCCTGCGCGGTGGGGGGCGCGCCGTTCGCGCCTGTATGGAGGACAGCCCGTTGCGAATACTGTGGGAACAGATGCGGGTTCGTACACGAAAAATACAGACGGGAACACATTTCTGATGCTGTTCACCCGTATCGGAGTTACGCTGCCGCGTGCCCGCGGCGCGACCCGTACAGCGTGTATTCAGACAGCGTGGTCCCACGAGGACGGTTTTCCGAAGATTCCCGATATCCGTAACCAAATGGTACGGAATGAGGAAGGGGTAAAACCGGCTTTAACCGAACTGAGAAAAGGGATCAGGCCGTTTTTGAATTGTTACAAAA
>JAQUXV010000477.1 GCA_028692205.1 Eubacteriales bacterium | reverse complement strand
GTGATTGGGTATTGGGGTCCAGCAGTTGCATGAATTCGCTGTAAAACACCCAATTCAGCAGATCGTACTTATCCTGAAAATGATAATAAAAGCTTTTACGGTGCATGCCGCAATGCTCGCAGATTTCCCCGACGCTGATTTTATGAAACGGCTTGGTTTGCATCAGGGTTTTCAGAGAGGCGCCCAGCGCCCGCTTGGTGATGTTGGCCTCGGGCATGCGCGCAAACACCTCCCTTGCACGATTCCCAACCTGTTTCGTCCGCCCGTATCGTATCTTTTACCGTATCATAGGATTTTATAATGCTGATGCGCCGTGCCCGCGTTTGCGGAACGGAAGGCCGAACCGCCGCAGGCCCGGTCAGGGTTGAAACGAAGATACGCGCATCGGATACGGCGTCATCTGTGGTGATGAACACGCGGCATGGTGAGCTGTATCAGCTCTTCCAGCGTGTGGTTTTCAAAGGAGAGGCCGCCCGCGTCGGCTGGGTAGATGACCGAACCGTCTTTATTCAAAATCAGCATACAATGCTCGTCCGAGATAATATGGTCCACTTGCTGTACGTCCTTGTACAGGTCAACGGGGAAGAGAGGGTAATGCCCCTTGCCGCGCAGCTCAAGCACAGTATCGTATACGCGTTTTCGGGTGGCGGAATCGCAGTCCGACGACGAAATTAGAAAAAGGAAGGGATATCCCTGCCGGACTACGCTTTGCAAAAAGGCGTCGGAGAGCAAAGTATCCGCGTTTACTGCGTTATATTCGCAGTTTAATCCGAACATCCTCTTTTTTTGCGCCAGAATGCCGCCGATGTCCGGGCAGGACGGGTCTCCTCCCCGGGGGACGATGAGGGTATTGCACAGTAGCGCGTCGGTTGCAGCCATGCGCTCGTTCATACTTTCATCGGCGGAGAGCAGGAAAAACGCGCTGCTGCCGTATTGCTCGGCAACATGCAAAATCTCGTCCAGTTCGACGGTCTGCCTGCCGATATAAAGAAAGTAGGTGTATATGCCGAGCTTTTGCCCCTGTTCCACCAGCGAAGCCAGATCAAGCATTTTGCGGTTGGACTGGTTGAGATTCAGCAGAAGGGTCCATGGCACGTTTACGCGCTGTTCCTTTTCATAAGCGCGTATCACCTTTGCTCCCATCGTCCAGCTCATATAGCCGACGTTAAAGCCAAGGGTTTCCATGGTATCCGGATCTACATTTTGGATCAGGGAAGTAACCAGGGTATAATATGCGCTGTCACGCTTTTTCAAGGCGCTTTGAGCATCGGTAAAAAAAGACTGCTGATGACTGCCCTTGCCAAATTGCATTCCCAGATCGACAAGTTTGCGAATGCTGCGGTTGGGATCGCGCCGTATATCGCGGATCCCCTTGTTGACAGCGTTGCGGATGGCTGCCTTGATAATGGTTTGATTATCCATGTCCACCTCCGGAGCGTACTCAATCATACTCCAAAAGAAAGCGCTCCGCAAGAAGTTGCGGAGCGTAGGCGCTTACATTGTCGGGCGCACCGAATCCACCTGAGCATGCGCCTCTTTGGCATACTGGCGCTGAAGCTGCGCGTTACGCTCCTGCTTGGCCTTCCATTTAGCCGGGCCGTCGCTTTCCGTCCAAAGCTTCTCGGATACGGGCGTCCAGCATTCGGCGGCATGCCTGCATTTGGCACAAAGCACATGCACATCTTCCGGATTTTGCAGATCGGTGGATTTGGCACCGCTCGCGTCCACCATTTCGGCCAGCTTGCCGTTGTTGTCCAGCAGCGGGCAGGGACGGAGCATGTTATCGTTGAAAGGTTGATTGTTGTAGTATTGCATGAACAGCGGGCTTTTGTACGCCTCCAGCAGTGTCTTTTGGCGGATGTTGGAGTCGCTGTAATGGATGAACGCACAAGGTTCGATGTCACCGTTGGCATTGATGTGCAGGTAGCGCCGGCCGCCTGCGATACAGCCGTCGGCATATTCGCCGTCGTTCCAGAAATCCATGGTAAAGAGGGCCTTGGTGCTGCGGAAAGCGCGTACCTGATGGTACATAAATTCGCGCTGCTCAGCTGTGGCAATCAGCTCCGGCACGGCGTCGATGCCCACCGGAATATAAGTGAACAGCCACATGAACTTCGCACCCAGCCGAACCATCTCGTCGAAGTAAGCGTCGCTGCCGATATCCTGAACGTTCTGCGATGTATAACAGCAGCTTACGCCGAACGCCAGCTTCTTGCGTTTCAGGATTTCCATGGCTTTAACGACTTTGGCGTATGTGCCTTTGCCGCGGCGGCTGTCGGTGGCCTCCTCGAAGCCCTCCACGCTGATGGCGGGAACAAAGTTCTTTACACGGAGCATCTCGTCGGCAAAGGCCTCGTCGATCAGCGTGCCGTTGGTGAAAGACAGGAAAGCGCAGTCGGGATGGCGTTCGCAGAGGGTGATAATGTCCTTTTTTCGCACCAGCGGTTCGCCGCCGGAATAGATGAAGAAGTAGGTGCCTAGCTTGGTCGCCTGGTTGACAATGTCGTCCAGCTCCGCCAGACTCAGGTTTAATTTATCCCCGTACTCGGCAGCCCAGCAGCCGGTGCAGTGCAGGTTACAGGCGCTGGTGGGGTCCATCAGCACCG
>JAQUXV010000049.1 GCA_028692205.1 Eubacteriales bacterium | reverse complement strand
TTTCCGCTGTATTCGGCATTTGAAACCGCATGATGTAAAGGAGACGATCGATTTGGAATCCACCTGGGACTTGAGCGTTTTTTACCAAGGTTTTGACGATCCCGCCCTGCGCGCCGATATCGACGCGATTCGTACGCTAACGGCCGAAGGGCAGTCCATGCTTTCCACCGAAATGCCCGGTACCGAAAAGCTCGAAAAAATCGTATTTCAGCTGGAAGCGCTTAGCAATAAGCTCTCCCGCACCTATATGTTTTGTCAGTTGACCCTTTCCGTGGAAGCCGAGAACCGCGACGCTTTCCGAACGCTGGAAGAATTGAGCGCCCTGTCCGTGGATACGCAGGTGTTTCAAAGCGCCTGCACGCGTTACATCGGCACGGTGGAAACGTTGGAAGAAGAGATTGCGAAAAGTGAAAAGCTGAAGGCAAACGCTTTTGTGATTCGCGAGGCGAAGCGCGAAGCCGAGCACATGCTGCCCGAAAGTATGGAAAAGTGGATGCTTCGCATGTCGCTAAGCGGCGGCGATTCCTTCCAGAAGCTGCGGGATCAGCTGATGGGTACGTTAACCGCGGAGCTGAATGGCGAAACCCTGCCCCTGCCCGCCGTGCGCGGAATGGCGCACGATCCCGACCCCGCCGTGCGGAAAAGCGCCTATGAGGCCGAACTGGCCGCCTACCCGAAGGTTGCCCTCCCCATGGCTTTCTGCCTTGGCGGCATCAAGGGCGAAGCGCTTACCCTGTGCGAAGCGAAAAAATACCCGGATGTACTTACCCAGCAGCTCGCCGAAAGCCGGATGGACCGGGCTACGCTCGACGCCATGTGGACGGCCTGCCGTGAAGCTTTCCCGGATTTCCGCCGTTATCTGCGCGCCAAGGGCAGGCTGCTCGGCCACCCGGACGGATTGCCTTTCTACGATCTGTTTGCGCCCGTCGGCAGCGACACGAAAAAATATACCATCGAGGAAGCCCGCGCACTGCTGAACGACGCTTTCAGCAAGGCTCACCCCAAGATGGCGGCGTTCATGATGCAGGCATTCGATAACCGCTGGATTGACCTGTATCCCCGCGAAGGCAAAGAGGGCGGCGCGTTCTGTTCGGAAAACCACGAGCAGAAGCTGAGCCGAATTTTGACGAACTTTGTCGGCAGTTTTTCCGATGTCAGCACGCTGGCCCACGAACTGGGGCACGCGTGGCACGCGCACTGCATGGAGAACATTCCCATCCTGATGTCGGAAGCCCCCATGCCGCTTGCGGAAACAGCCTCCACCTTCAACGAAACGCTTCTTGCCCAAACCGTGCTCGCCACCGCCGAGCCGGAAAGCGCCTTCGGCATTCTGGAGGGCAGCCTGATGGAGGCCACGCAGTGCGTGGTGGATATCTACAGCCGTTTCCTGTTTGAGAACGCGGTTTTTGAGGCGCGCAAAACACATACGCCGTCCGTGGATGAACTGCGTCAGATGATGCTTGCCGCGCAGGAGGAAGCCTACGGCGACGGCCTGGCCAAAGATGTGCGACACTCCGATATGTGGATCAACAAGAGCCACTATTATACTGTCGGGCTGCATTATTACAACTTCCCCTACGCCTTTGGGCTTCTGTTCGGCTTGGGCGTCTATCGGAAATATCAGCAGGAAGGCGTGTCTTTCCTGCCCGAATACGACGCGTTGCTGGCCCGCTGCGGCAGCGACAGCTTACCCAATGTGGCGGCGAGCGTAGGCATCGACGTGCGCAGCGCGGCATACTGGCGCAGCGCTTTGGATGTGCTTCGCGGCGAGATCGACGATTTCGTGGCGCTTGCAGACCGGAAAGGTCAACCGTGAACGACCTGTATTTTTCCGCGCCGTGGCTTCAAACCACGGCGCGCCTGTTTGCGGGCGCGGGCGCGCCGCTGTACGCGGTCGGCGGCTGTGTGCGAAACGCGCTGATGGAACTGCCCGCCAGCGATATTGATGTGTGCGGCCCGCTTCGGCCCGAGGAAGTGATCGACCTTTGCGAGGGCACACAGGTTCAGGCAATCCTTCGCGCGGCGCACTTCGGCACGGTTGAGCTGCATATAACGGACGGGCAGGGCCGCCATATGGCCGAATACACCACCTTTCGGGAAGACAGCTATCGCACGGGGCATCAGCCTGTTGCGGTTCGCTTTGCTGACTCTTTGGAGGTCGACGCCCTCCGTCGTGATTTTTCCGTAAACGCCTTATACTGTCCGCTGCTGCCGGGAAAACCGGGCGCCATTGTCGACCCGACCGGCGGACTTAACCATCTTCACCTCGGCATTCTGCATACCGTAACCGAAAACCCGGATCAGGTGCTGAAGGACGACGGCCTGCGCATTCTGCGCGCCGCACGCTTTCAGGCGGAACTGGGGCTGCAGCCGACCGGCGCGCTGCTCGCCTCCGCCCTGAAATACGCGGCGCTGCTCAAGGATATCGCCTGCGAACGGCTCCGGGACGAGCTGGCCCGGCTGTTGCTCGCGGATACCAAGTATCCCTCTTTACAGCGTTCCGAGCCACCGGTGGCGGCGGGGCTTTCCACCGTGCGCGCCACCGGCGCGTGGCCCGCGCTGTTTGGCGGGCTGGAACCGGACGGCCGCGCCATTGAAGCCATCACCTTCTACCAGCCGCCGAAAGACTTGTCCCCCGTTTCCGGTAAAATGGCGCTGTTGTTTTATCAGCAGGAACCGGCAACGCTTCTGGCACTGATGCGGCGCCTGCGCTTTTCCGCGGGCGATGCCGCAGCCGCGGCCGCGGCGCTTACCGCCACCCGGAAGCTGGACGCGCTGTCCCTGATGGATGCCGTACGGCTCGGTCTTCCGCCGATGGAGCATGCGTCGGCAGCGTTGACGGCGCTGTTGAAAACCGGCGCGCCCTGCGAAGCATCGCTTGAGCGTGCCAACGCGCTGCTTTACGCCGTCCGCAATCCCCGCGTGCCGAAATCCCTCCGGGAGCTGGCCGTAAACGGGAACGATCTGCTGCCGATTTGCAGCGAGCTCGGCGTGCCCAATGCCGCGATCGGCCAAACGCTGGACGGGCTTTGGCGTGCCGTTGTGGAAAGCCGGATGCCCAACGAAAGGGATGCGCTTCTGCCTCTGGCACGGCAGGCCCTTCAAGTGTCCGACGTTCCCGAAACGTCCACTATAAAAAGGGAAAAGCTTTCCGGCGTGGAATGATACTATTCATAACCTATCGGGGAGGATGCTTTGACCATGCCCAAAAGGGATCGGCTGTTTTTTTTCGCCATACTAGCGGCAGTATTCGCCGTAATGCTGGTGTTGAACCTGTTAACCCCTATGCTCGCGGACGATTATATGTATTCCTTCCGTTTTGATACCGGTGCGCGCATTGCGAGTGTCGGCGATATTTTCCCTTCGCTGGCAGCCCATGCCGTTACCATGAACGGTCGGCTTGTGCCCCACTTTTTTGTGCAGCTGTTTACGCTGTTTCCAAGAGTGGTTTTCGGCATCGTAAACGCGCTGATGTTTATGGCGCTTCTATTGGGCATTTACCGGCTTTCCGTACGCGAGGGGAAATCGTTTGACTGGATGCTTTTGCTTACGGTCAGCGGCGCGGTTTTCCTGTTCCCGCCCATATTCGGGCAAAGCTTCTTATGGCTGGCCGGGTCTGTGAACTATCTGTGGTGTGATACGTTAATGGTTTGGCTGTTGGTTCCTTTTGCCGATCTGGTTTTTCGTGATCGCCCGCTGAAGGGCGCATGGAAAGCGGTTGTGATGGCAATCGGCGCGCTGCTGCTTGGCAACATGAGCGAGAATGTTTCCGCCTGCGCGGCTTTAATGATGGGTTTATGCGTTCTCTGGCGCATGCTGAATCATAAAAAAGTGTTTGCGTGGATGGCCGCCACAACCGCCGCGACCCTTGCGGGTTGGCTGGCCCTGATGCTGGTGCCTGCCAACCGGGCAAGCGTCGCCCGCTCCTCCGGCGGGTTGAACGCCCTTGCCGAGCACTATCAGGCGGCCCTTTCCATGTGGCTCACCCACGGCCTCTGGCTGTCGCTTATCTTTATCGCGTTATTTTGCTACGCCGTATACGCCAAAGCGAATCGGGATCGGCTGGCTTTCGGTATAGGTTTTTTCCTCAGCTCGCTGATTTGCAACTTTCTGATGACCGCTTCGGATTACTATCCCGAACGCGCCTATACGGGCAGTATGCTGTTCCTCATCCTCGCCTTTGCGGTCCTGCTGAGCGCTAATTTGGGCATCGTCCACAAAAAGGTGCTTATGCCTGCACTGGCCTGCGGGCTTGGCCTTGTTATGGCGGTGCAAATGCTGGGCGCGATGCCATCCGCCTATAACCGCTATCGGCTTGCGCAGGCGCGAGTAACGGAGGTCTGCGCCGCACGCGATGCGGGAGTAACCGACGTGACAACTTTCGGCATCAAGGGAAATACCCGTTTCGACGCCTTCTACGACCTCAACGAGTTGACAACCGCCTCCGACTACTTCCCCAATGTATATTTCGCGAAATACTACGGCCTGAACAGCGTGGTCGTCGACCGTTTTGAATAATAAAACGGTGTTCACATAGTAGTCACAATGCGCGCGTATCTTATTCCATGATTATACGGTTGTCGCGCGCGCCTTCTTTTTTTATGCTGTTGAGCGTTCCTTTTCATCTTTGGGCAGCTGGCCGAGCTTTCTGCCAGATTGGGTTTGGAGCAGGTAAAAACCTCCGGATTATCGCTTTCTCCAAACTCTGTCTCCCGAAACCCTTATAACAGGAGCCTGACAGCGCATCAAGAACATCGTCGGAGGGGTTTTATGAAACGTTTTTTTTTCACGGTTGTTCTGCTTTTGCTAACGATGCTGCTTTCCTTTGCCTCCGCGGAAGAGCGCATCATCGTTTCGACGGATGAATGGACGCCCCCCCACCTTGAAAACCTTACCGCCTCCGATTCGCCGGAGCTTCTTTTGCTGCAGGTAGCGCAGGGCGAGGTCGGTTATGTGGAAGGCCCCCAAAGCGATGAAACGAAATACGGCGATTGGTTCTGCGGCGGGCGCTGCGCGTGGTGTGCCGAGTTTATTACCTGGTGTGTGGATCAGGTGGATCAGCGTTATGGAACCGATCTGATGGACAATTTATTTCCGTATTACGGCGGTCCTTCCACCGGCGCGCCTTTCTTTATCGAAAAAGGACGCTTTATCTCCGACAACGGCAAGCTGCCGACCAATGAAAAACAATGGTTAATCGGCAGCGATCACTATCTGTCCGCCAACGAGTATGTGCCCTATCCGGGCGACTACATCTGGTTTTATTACTACAATCGCACCGTGGGCACGGATCACGTCGCGTTGGTGGAGGGCGTAAGCCGCAATAGCGACGGTGGAATCCTTGTGCATGTGATTGAGGGGAATAATCCCGACCGTGTGCAGCGCGCCACCTATGAGCTGACCGACCAACGGGTTTACGGGTTCGGCACGCCGGTGAAGCGCGCAAACAGCAACCTACGGCTGTACAACAGCAACGACGATGTGACCCTTTTACAGCAAAAGCTGATTTCGCTTGGATATTACGCAATGGAAGAAGGCCAGGAGGGCTATTTTACCAAGGCTGTGCAAGCCGCTGTAAAGCAGTTTCAGCGCGACCATGACATGGTAGGCTCCGGCATCGTGGATATGGATACGTACAACGCAATCGAGGCTGCGCTATCGGGGAACGGCGTTTAAGAATCCTTCCGAAAAATAAAATACCATATGTCGTAAAGCCCGCCGATTTCCGAATGAGATCGGCGGGTACTTAAGATAAAGATCCTTCAACTGCTTCCGTCTTCCTTGAAATATAGATTTTCTTTGCGGAATATGCTAGAATTCTATGGACACAAACGCCATAATAACGGGAATCTACCGACGGGAAAAGCAGTTGTTCATTAACCCCGCCCCGTTATTTCCTGAGAGGATGAAATGAATTGTCAAAAGACAAACTGAAAGTTGCAATTGTCCATGATTGGCTTGTCACTTACGCCGGTGCTGACCGCGTCGTCGATCAGATGCATCAGGTGTTCCCCGACGCGCCGATCTATACGTTGGTATACGATGCCAACCATATGCCGGATTGGTTTCGAAAATATGATATCCGGCCCAGTTACCTGCAAAAAATCCCGTTTGCGACAAAGCTTTATAAAAACATGCTCACGTTGATGCCCCGCGCGTTTGAGCAGATGGATTTGACTGAGTTCGATCTGGTGCTTTCCTCCTCTTCCTCTTGTGCCAAAGGGGTTATAACCCGCCCCGACGCCGTTCATGTATGCTATTGTCACACGCCCACCCGCTATATTTGGGATTTTTATCATACCTATTTGAATAATTGCGGTTGGCTGAAGCGTAAACTGATCCCCCGCTTGGTTCATCAAATGCGCATCTGGGATCGTCTGGCCGCGGACCGTGTGGATTACTTCATCGCTAATTCACACTATATCGCAAAGCGTATTCAAAAATACTATCGCCGTGATTCGGAAGTCATTTATCCCTGTGTACACATCAACGATTACGATGTCGTGCCAGAACCTGACGATTATTATCTGATGGTCGGGCGCTTTACCCATTACAAACGTTTTGATCTTGGTGTGGAAGCCTGTACCAAGCTCGGAAAGCGATTGATTGTCGTCGGCCGCGGCGATGAAGAGAAAGCGATTAAAAAGGTTGCCGGGCCGACGGTCGAGTTCACCGGCGCCGTATCGGACGAGGAGATCAAGCAGCTTTATCGTAAAGCGAAAGCGTTCATTTTCCCCGGCGAAGAGGATTTTGGGATAACGCCGGTCGAAGCGCAGAGCGCCGGATGTCCCGTGCTGGCCTTCGGCCGGGGCGGAGCTACCGAAACTGTAATTGAAGGCGAAACCGGCCTGTTTTTTCAGGAGCAGACCGTTGAAGCGCTGGTGGAGTGCATCGAGCGTTTTGAACAAAACGGCGTAAGCGCAAGCCGGGACGCGATCCGGAAACACAGCCTGCAGTTTTCGGAGGATCGGTTCCGCCGTGAAATCCATGATTTTTGTTTGAGCAAGGTACAATAGCCATCTTGAACCGCAAGGTCGTAAGCTTCAGCGAAAAATATACGTTGGTAAATCCATCCGCACCTCCGGCCACTATGCCGGAGGTGCTTTTTCATCCTGGCACATACAGCATGCCGCCAACTCATGGGAACGATTGTCCGGTACATTCCGGTATACATTCGACGTTCGCAAATGTTGACCGGCCTGTTCGGAAATACAATTGGAGCGCGCCTTCTATTGCCATATTCCCGGCAGAAAGGTATAATAGCAATAGTTTAAGCGATTTCAACATCGGGGCGGCGGATTACGGCGCCCTATGTTGTTTGAGGTGCTGACGGAGGCGAGTTTTTTGCTGAAAATCGCGGTCATCATGGCAGGCGGGCAGGGCGAACGCTTTTGGCCGTTAAGCCGAAACGGTTTCCCAAAGCAGTTCATCTCCATTTTCGAGGGTTGCGATACGTTGATACAGCAAACTTACCATCGCATCCGCCCCGTAGTGGATGACGTTTACGTAGTCACGAATGCCGCTTACACCGAGATCGTTGCAAAGCAACTCCCTACCCTTCCCCGGGAGAATATCCTTGCGGAACCCTATGCCCGAAACACGGCGCCCTGTATCGGTCTGGCCGCTGCGGTAATCCGGAAACGCTGCGGCGACGCCGTGATCGTCGCCCTGCCTTCGGATCATCTGGTTCGTGAGGAGGCGCTTTTCCGCCAATTGATTGGCAAAGGGGCCGCGCTCGCACAGCAGACAAAGCAGATCGTCACCTACGGGATAACGCCGGACCATGCTGAGACGGGTTATGGGTATATCCAATACGGCGACGGAGTCGGCGACATGGTGTTCAAGGTACTTCGTTTTATTGAGAAACCAAACCTGAGCACCGCTCAGCAATTTCTGTCGACGGGCGGCTATCTTTGGAACAGCGGTATTTTTCTTTACCCGGCCGAAACCATGCTAAAGCGTATCGGTTTTCACCTGCCTGCCATGGGCGAGAGCTTTCAGCGTATCGGCTATGCGGTTGGCTCGCCCGGATACGAGACAGTTTTGGAGCAGGAATACCGTGATTTGCAAAGTGTTTCCATCGATTTTGGCGTAATGGAAAAGGAGAAAGACATTCTGACCATTCCCTGTGATTTCGGCTGGGACGACGTGGGAAACTGGAATGCCGTGAAACGTCTGCGCGCTTCGGATGGTAAAGGCAATGTGATCTCGGGCGATGTCGCTCTGCTGGACGCTAAAAATTGTCTGGTTCAGGGCGGAAAGCGGCTGATCGCGGTTGTGGGCATTCACGACGCGGTTATCATTGATACGGACGATGCCCTTCTGGTTTGCGCAAGCGACGCCACACAGTCCATTAAAGCGCTTCTGGCCGACCTGAAAGAGCAGCATCGGGCGGACATCCTGTAATAGAGGCATGCTCAGCCGAAAGGTGGTTTGATTACCGGCGCGGCAGGCGGGTGCCTTTCAATCAACCGCAGCCGAAACGGCTTTCCCCTATCCTGTTTGATAATCTGCGCTCTCCGAAACGGAAAAATCCGCTTCCCTGTAGACCCGTGAAGTGCGGAACGCCAATCGAATAACCGATTGGTTATCCCCCGTAAACTGCAAGGCACATACCCCCGCAGGCTCGTTTTACCCGCGCTCGACCTTCTCCGCCTTGAAATGCCCGGAGCCATCTGATACAATACAAATACTTACAACCGTAATTTACAAGGGAGCATTTGTAAAACATGATCAGGAGAAACCAGCGTTTTCTCAGCTTTCTGAATGCACTCTCGGATGGTATGATCGTTGTCTTATCCTATTTGTTTTCGGCTTGGTTCTGGCTTGATTATCTTCCCAATTTCTCCAAAAATATCGCGGCGCTTCATTCTTTTCGCCAGGGCATCGGCATTGCGGCGCTCATTTACGCGCTGGCAATGGTTTTTTTATTAGCAATTTTCGGGCTTTACAATTCATCTCGAATCCGCAGGCTTCGCCGTGAGATTGTCGTTATTATCGAAGCGAATATTTTGGGCATATTATCGGTTGGCGCCGTATTGTTCCTGTTCCGCCTGCAAGATTTCTCCCGTGGCGTTCTGGCGATCTTTTTCTTCACCAGTTCCGTTCTCCTTTGCCTGAAACGCGTTTGCATGCGCAAAGCCATCTCCTCCATGCGCAGCAAGGGCTTTAACCAGAAGCATGTCTTAATTGTCGGCACGGCGGCACTTGCGCGCCAATATGCCGCAAACATTGAAAAAGAAAAGCAATTTGGTTTTACGGTTTATGGATTTATCGGCACAGAGAGCGCCGACCTGAACGCCCGCTATCTTGGCGGTTTTGATAAACTGGAAAGCCATCTACAAAACCCCGGCATCGATGAGGTTATCATTGCCCTGGGGCCGGAGGAAATCAGCAGGATCAAGCCGGTTATTTCCATCTGTGAAAAGTGCGGCACAAAAGTGGCCGTAATTCCCTTCTATAACGATATTATTCCCGCCAACCCCACCATCGAGATCATCGGCAGCAGCAAGCTGATCAATCTTCGCAGCAATCCGCTGGATAACCTCGGTTATGCCTTCTTAAAACGTTCTTTTGACATCGTCGCCAGCGCGATCGCGCTGTTGCTGTTATCTCCGCTGATGTTGGTTGTCGCCATCGGAACGAAGGTGAGCAGTCCGGGACCTGTGCTGTTTAAGCAGCAGCGCGTCGGACGCAATAAAAAGCTTTTTGCCATGCTCAAGTTTCGCAGTATGCGGGTAAACGCTAAACAGGATACGGGTTGGACAACGGATTCGGACCCCCGCAAAACCCGCTTTGGCAGTTTCTTGCGCAAGTTCAGTATCGACGAACTGCCCCAGTTTATCAATGTTTTTCGCGGAGATATGAGTTTGGTCGGCCCTCGGCCGGAAGTACCTTTCTACGTCGAGAAGTTTAAAGAAGACATTCCCCTCTATATGGTAAAGCATCAGGTGCGTCCAGGCATGACCGGTTGGGCGCAGGTAAACGGTTATCGCGGCAACACCAGCATCGAAAAGCGAATTGAGCACGATATCTGGTATATTGAAAACTGGAGTGTTGGATTGGATATGAAGATCATGCTGCTCACTGTTTTTGGCGCATGGATCAACCACGAAAAGATAAGCGCCTCCAAGGATGCTTGAACCCTAACCCCCCGGCTGTCTGCGGCGAGGAACCGCATCTGTTACTTTGCCGACGAAATTCGGAGTAACCGGTGATCCGTTCGAATCGAATGCTGCTGCATCATCTTACCGGGGTTTTATCATAACGGCTTTAAGTGTTGTTATATCGCTTCTTATGTCACAAAGATAATGAAACGAACCCCGTCTCGCCAAAAGGGAAGCAGACGGGGTTCGTTTTCTATGCAGATACCTGGTCATCCTGCAAAGCAGTTCCTGCGAGGGCCAATAGCTGGCCCTCTGCTGATATATCAAGCGCCGCAATCTACTGTTATTCTCGTCAGGGTTCCAGCGATTTGAACGAAGCAATCATCGAGCTGTTGATATGGTGGGTAATCGATGTGCGAATTTCCTCCGCGTTCTCCTCCAGCAGCGCGGTTACGATACGCTGGTGCTCTGGATCGTTAAATTCCCTTTTATTCTTATGCAGCATGGCGGCATAAATGGCCAGCCTGTATTGGTGCCACATCAGATTGGTAAAGATTGAAGTAAGCATTCCGTTGCCCGCCGTCGCAACCAGAAAGGTATGAAATTCGATATCCAGCGAATAAAACGCGCTATCGCTCATTTCTGCGGATTTGGACAAAAGCCGTTCGTATTCCATCAGCTTGCGTTTTGGGTATAACGAGCAGTGGGAAACGGCGACGTTTGGTTCAATCACCCTCCGGGTTTGATACAAATCGTTAATCAATACATCGGTAATCGGTGCAATTCGCATTCCGCGGCGTGGATAGATTTCGACAAGCTCTTCTTTTTGAAGCTGAAGCAGCGTCTCCCGGATCGGGGTTCGCCCAAAATCCAGTTCCGCATATAACTGCTTTTCGGATATCTCCTGTCCCGGAAGGTATTTGCAATTGTAGATTGCGTTTTTCAAGTAGGCGTATACCTGCTGCGCCTGTGTTTTAGCTTCCGGCTGATCTTTCGTCATGTTGACGGCCTCCCCCGGCGAGTGATTCAAATCTCTGATACATCAGTTCGACATAATTACCGTAATTCCTCCCCAATCGGGCTATAATATATCTCTGTAATCATTGATTCTTCTGAATTTCCCAATCCTATTTGCCCTGTTTTATACCGTATCGGCAATTTTTTATCGGAAATCCCTTGTAATCGCTTCGGAGTTATGCTATTATGTGCGTGACATATCAGATACGCATCCCATCACCGTTCAATGGATATTATGACCGAATATTGGCAGTATTGTGAATACCGATTAGCCTATCATTGCTTAATTCTCGGTCATAATCGCGGTTCCCGTATGACATATATATCATACGCCATCTGATAGCTTGCTAAATATATCACTAAAGCAGAGGAGCATTACAGAGTTATGGACGCAACCAGAATCAAGGATCTACGAATCTATAGCGCAGTATCCAGCATTACCAAACCGATTGCCGATTCTACGCATGATATTTCCAAAATTGCATTCTATGTATTGGAAGTGGAAACCGAAGAAGGCGTGATCGGTCAGGGCAATCTCCTCTCTTTTCACTATAGTCCCAACGCAATTGAAGGCGCGCTGAAAGACCTTCGAAATTTCATTCTGCGCGGCGACTATCACGTAAACGAAACGCTGCGCATGCAGCTGGATTACGAAATCGAAAGCGAGTATTTCGGTATTGTGGGTCTGCAGCGCTGGGCGCTGGCCACGCTCAACGTCG
>JAQUXV010000048.1 GCA_028692205.1 Eubacteriales bacterium | reverse complement strand
GGTATCGCTACCTTGTGATCGGCGTCCTTTCCGACGCGGACAGCAGCGACGTGATGACGCAGGCGCAGGGGGCGGACACGGGCGACGGCCGGTTCATTATCCCCTACACCTCCGCCATGACGCTGGCAGGGCGGCGAAGCATCACTTCCCTCAGCGTTTATGTGGAGGACACCCAAACCATCGAGCAGGTACAGGCCAGCCTGGAAGGCGTGCTGGACGCCGCCTTCAACTATAAGGACAACAGTTACAACATTATCAATATGGAAAGCCTTCTGGACACCATGGACACCATGCTTTCCATGATGACCATGCTGCTGGTGGGCATCGCCTCCATCGCGCTGCTGGTGGGCGGCATCGGCATTATGAACATGATGCTGGTCACCGTTACCGAGCGCACCACGGAGATCGGCCTGCGCAAAGCGCTGGGCGCGGAGCCGGGGCAGATACAGCTGCAATTCCTGATCGAGTCGATTATCCTGAGCCTTTCGGGCGGCATTATCGGCATCCTGCTGGGGCTGGGCATATCGTACCTGTTCAGCGTTGTGGCCAGCCTCACCTTTGTGGTGTCCGGCATGGCCATCGCGCTGGGCGTCGGGTTCTCGGCGGCGGTGGGCATCATCTTCGGCTGGGCGCCCGCCCGCAAAGCCAGCCGGCTTAACCCCATCGACGCGCTTCGCAGCGTTTAACCGCCTGCGACGCGCCTCGCGGGAGCCGCAGGCCCCCTGCGAACGTAACGCAACCTCCGGCGGCAGCCGCACGTTTCGCACTGCCGCGCATAACCCCTGAAATAACCGGAAAGGAAGTTGGCATATGTTGAAAAAATGCCTTGCAATGTTCCTTGTTCTCTCTCTGGCGCTCGTTTCCGTTCCCGCGCTGGCCGAATCGGTCCACGTCGATTTTTCCGGCCGGGTGGAATACACAGACACCGTATCCGTTTTAGCCCCCTTCGGCGGGAACCTGGCGGATTTCTCCCTCCGCGCGGGCGATACCGTCACCGCCGGGGAGGCACTGTTCGCCCTTTCCACCACCAAGGTGTACGCGCCGTTTAACGGCATTGTGCGCGGTTTACGCGCCACGCCGGGGGACGACGCCGCGCAGGTAGCCGACCGCTACGGAGCGCTTTTGTACCTGGAGCCCGAAGGCCTGTACACCGTCAGCGCCACCACCAACGGGGCGTACAACGGCAACGACACCCATAACGTGAACCGTTATCTGAACCAGGGGGACACCGTCTATCTGGAAAGCACCGACGACGAAGCCCGCACCGGCACGGGGATCATCACCTCGGTGGATGGGCGCAGCTTCACCGTGGAGGTGCTGCAAAGCAACCTTGAGCTGGAAGAGACCGTGAACCTCTTTCGGGACGAAGCCATGACCACCGCCAACCGGATCGCGCGTAGCGCCCGCGTGCAGCACGCTACGGCGACCGCCGTAACGGCGGAAGGCAGCGTGCTCCGCTGCGCGGTTACCGAGGGGCAAAGCGTGCAGCGCGGCGACCTGCTGTTTGAAACGGTCGACGGCGCGCTGACCGGCCTGCTGCCGGCAGGCGACACGGTCGTTTCCCCGGCGGACGGCGTGGTGGTGAGCGTTGCCAAAGCCGCGGGCGACGCCGTGGCGAAGGACGCCGTGCTGGCTACCCTTTACGAGCAAGCCTCCCTGCGAATCGTCTTTAACGCGGACGAGAGCGATCTGGATTCGATTTCCGTGGGGCAAAAGGCAGACCTGACTTTCGATGCGCTGCCGCAGCGCGCGGCCTTCACCGGCACGGTGGAATCCGTTTCCTCGCTGCCGCTGTCCGATACCGGCAGCCCCCAGTATGAAGTAACCCTTCTGCCGGACGATGCGACCGGGCTGCTGAACGGTATGAGCGTAACCGTTCGCCTGCAATAAAACCGTTTCCAAACAAGCTTGCCGAGCGGCAGGCCCTGTGGCCCGCCGAGCAAGGGAGCGTTTCAAGCGCAACGTTATTACCCTTCAATCCCTTTTCCCTGAAGAACGGCATACAAAAACCTCCTTTATCCCGACACAGGGCCAAGCCTGCGCCGGAGGTAAGGGAGGTTTTTCTATATTTCTGTTTTTTGGCGGGAGAAGCACACGCGCTGTTCGTGGAAAAGATGTGCCCAGCTCATTCAGTCTGCAGGAGGTTCTTGCCCATCAACCCTCGCTGGTAGATGTACCCAACGCTTTCGGCTGCCGGAGGTTATTGTTCCCGCCAGCTTTCACCGGCAGACATACTCCACATCTTCTGCTTACAGGCAGCTCATTCTTCTCTCACCCTCGATGGTAGATGTGCCCATCTCATTCAGCCTGCCAACGGTTCCTGCCTCTCCGCCCTCGCTGGTAAAAGAGGATGGCTCGCGCCTCCGGGCATCCCCCTTTTATTGCGGCAGATAATCAAACGACTGCTCAAAGGAAGGGTACGAAACGCCGCATTCGCCGGTCTGCGTCACCGTGGGCTGGTGGTAGGTTGCACCGTCGTAGGCAAAGCGGTATTCCTTCGTGCCGCCGTCATCCTGATAGGTAACGGTCAACTCGAAGGGTTCTGCGTGAATCGTAATCGTCTCCACAACCTGCTGATTGTCGTAGCGTGACTTGGTCAGGGTTTCCGTGCCCGGTTTCCCGTCGCAGACAGCCGAGCTTCCATCGGGAGTCGTATAGGTGTATCCCTCGGCGGCATCGGCGTCTGCCGCCCACGTCCGGGTATATACATACCGCACGCCGTTTTCCAGCCGTTCCGTATTGGTGACCCACAGGGGATACGGAGGGCTGAAGGAAATGGTCTGGTTGGATGCCGGAGTCAGTATACCGGACAATTGCAAATCGCGGTCACGCCAGTCCTGCACCGGCTCCGTCCTGCCGATGCCCACAAGGTAAGCCTGCGCCTGTACGATCATCTGCCGGGTAATTTCCGCGTTGTTGGCTTCGCTGTTCTTGCTCATTTTGGTAATGCAGCTCTTGGGCATCATCTTTTTGATGGACGCGTCATAGTCCTCCCCGTCGTCGGGCTGCAGGATATTTTGCAGCTCGTAGCCGCCGTCCGTCTTCAGGAAGGTGATCGTGATCGGCTCCTGAAAGCCTCCGCCGGCATCCGTGAAAATGCCGTCCAGAAACTCGTATTCCTGGCAGCCTGCCGTCGCATATACCTTCACCGTGTCGCCGGTTTTTTTCGTTCCCAGCACCACATGGCCTTCCGCCCAGAATTCGCCGTTTCCATCTTCCCAGGCAAGCGTCAGTATCGCGTTGTGTATTGCCTCGTCCGGCACCGTCTCAGCCAGCGCCTGCGCGCAGAAAACCGCCATCAGAAAAGCCATTACCAGAGCAAGCCCTTTTTTCATACTCCCGACGTCCTTTCAGAAACAAGAATATTCTCTTATCAGAATAAACAAATGGATGGTAATCGCGTGGCCCTGTTGAAACAGTAGCACCGCGGGCACCACTTTGCAAGCGTCAGACCGAAAAATATCCAGCCCCGTTTGTAAAACCCTTCCGCGCTTATCCATGGGCTAATATGGGGGGTTCAAACTCTTTTTCAGCAAATCCGTATTCGACGGGTGTTTGCCCCAAAAGCGTTATGTTTCATCAGGTTCTGGTTGGTGGCGACGTCGGTCGGCAAAGACAAATATAAATAATTTTCATATTTTCTATTTACATATTACAAAAAGTATGTTAGAATTCGGCCATGAAAACAAAAAATCTGTTAGATTGTGGTGGTGAACCTATGAAGTTTATCGAGGAGGAACAAGCCTTCTTCAAACAATTGTTGGACATGCTGGAGTCCCAGATGAACGCAAACGACGAGATCGTGCTGCACGACCTGTCCAAGGAGTACGACCACACCATCGTGGATATCCGCAACGGGCATGTTACGGGCCGCAAAATCGGCGACTGCGGTAGCAACCTCGGGCTGGAAGTGCTGCGCGGCACAGTGGAAAACGGCGATCGCTACAATTATGTCACCCATACGCGCACAGGCAAAATCCTCCGCTCCTCCACCATGTTCATCCACAACGAGGAAGGCCGCGTGGTCGGCTCCATCTGCATCAACAAAGATATTACCGAATCTCTGAAAATGGAAGAATTTTTGCGCAACGAAAATAAATATTCCCTGTCCCACGAAGAAAATACGGAAATGGAACACGAAACGAAAGAAGTATTTTTCAACAATATCAGCGAGCTGCTGGAATACATGCTGCAAAGCGCCCTGAGCCACGTAGGCAAACAGGTTACGCTGATGGACCGGGAAGATAAATGTAAGTTCCTGAAATATCTGGACGATAAAGGCGTTTTCGTCATTTCCAAATCCGGCGAGCGCGTTTGCGAGTTCCTCGGTATCTCCAAATTCACACTTTACAACTATCTGGACAGCGTTCGCAAGGCAAACGGCAAGCCGGAGGACGCGGATACGCCCCAGACCGACGAAGAATGAGGCGGTTTTATGCCGGACGACGAAGGCGCGTTGTGTACGCTATTCCTGCAAGACCTGATTGCCCTTGATACCGCCAATCCGCCGGGCAACGAGCGCATCGCCGCGGAATACGTGGCCCGTCGGCTGGGCGAATACGGCATCGCGTGCGAAGTGACGCCTGTGGCGGAAGGCCGCTCAAACGTGGTTACCGCACCCATGGGCGAGGGCCTGGCCGTACTGCTGAGCGGTCATCTGGATGTGGTTCCAACCGGTGAAGGCTGGAACTCGGACCCCTTTCAGCCTGTTTGTCAGGATGGGCGCATCTATGGCCGTGGCGCCTGCGACATGAAAGGCGGCGTAGCCGCTATGATGGCCGCCGCCGTGTGGGCCAAACGCCACGAAGCGGAAGCCGTACCGTTCCGGCTCGCCTTTACCGTGGATGAAGAACTGTACGGTCTGGGCACACGAACACTGCTGACCACTCTCCCGCCGCAAAGCGTGCGGTATTGCATCCTTGGGGAACCCACTGGAAACGAGCTGCACATTGCACATCGCGGCGCCATCCGTTTCCGGGTGAAGATAGAGGGGCGCTCCTGCCATGCGGGCAACCCCGGCATGGGCGTGAATGCTCTGGAATACATGGCCCGTGTAATCGACGCCGTTCAGGCTGTGAACCGCACACTCGGGCGGGAACACCGCCACAGCGTACTGCCTCCGGCCAGCATGTGCTGCACAACGATTCGTGCGGGCACGAAAGACAACATTGTACCGGACACCTGCGAAATGACTATCGATTGCCGCCCCCTGCCGGGCGACACCGCAGAAGCGTTTCAAAAGGCAATCCTTACCCAGCTTGGGACCATAAGCGGTTCGCACAATGAAGTGCGGCTGACGATGACCCCTTATATCAATATGCCTCCGGGCGGCGTGGCGGAGGACAGCGGAATCGTCCGTTGGGCGCGTGCCAATTTCCGCAGCGCCTTCGGGCAGGAACCAAAGGTGGACGGCTTTCCGGCCTGCTGTGATCTCGCTTATTTTACCGGGGCGGGAATTCCGGCGTTGTTATACGGCCCCGGCTTCATTGCGCAGGCCCACACGGCCAACGAATTTGTGGATATACGGCAGCTGGAGCAGGCGTACGCTTTTTATCGCTCCTGCCTCACCCGCCGCGTATGCGCCGATGAGCCCACGCAGCGGAATGCGGAAGTCCCTGTGCAAGCGAACCCGAAGGGATGAACTGCTCCTAAATTATCAGAATTCCATTTCGCCATCCCGGCAAGCACAAAGGTTTTCCCCCACGGTGTTTGCCATACCCCATGAAGGATGAAAACCTCTGCCGGCGGAGGTTTCATAATAACACAAACAATGAGGTTTGCGTTCACGTTTCCAACACAAGTATACGGAAGGAGAATCCCCCATGAAAAAGTTCCTCGCTCTGGCCCTGGCTCTTATGTTCGCGCTTTCGATCAGCGCGACCGCGCTGGGAGAAGGTTACAAAATCGGCTTCTCCGATATTTATCTCACGCCCTCCTGGATGCAGGAAATGAAGGACATGCTGGACACTCGCGCAAGCTACTGGCAGGGCCAGGGTGTTCTGGACGAACTGTATCTGGCCAATGCCAACGGCGACAACTCCAAACAGATTTCCGACATCCAAAACATGACTGCCGAGGGATATGACGCCATCATCATCATCGCCGGTTCCGCGACCGCGCTGAACAACGCGGTGGACGAGGCGATGGCCAAAGGCGTTGTGGTCGTTAATACCAACTCCCTCGTCACCACCAAATGCACTTCCGTGCTGGCGACCTCCGATGAGGAATACGGCCAGACCTGCGCCCAGTGGCTGTGCGATCAGCTCGGCGGCAAAGGGAAGATCATCATGTTCTCCGGCCCCGCGGGCGTATCCACCAGCGACCTGCGCCAGTCCGGCGCGGAGTCCGTGCTGGCCAACTACCCCGACATCGAAGTGGTTACCACGCTGAACAGCGAATACAACGAAGCGCCCGCCCTTGAGATGATCACCCCCGTGCTGGACAGCTATGAGTACGACGGCATTCTGGCGCTGGGCGGCTCGCTTGCCTGCGCTTCCCTGAAAGCAGTTGTTGAAAGCGGCCACGCCATGGTGCCGATTACCGGTGAAAACTACAACGGCTTTGTAAAGCTCTGGTACGACAACCTCGACAACGGCTTCTCCTCTATCGCTGTAGGCGAGCCCAACTGGGAAGGCGCTTTGGCGCTGGATCTGTGCATCCGCATCCTCAACGGTGAAGATTACAGCGAAAACTACACCCTCGCGCGTCCTGTGATCACCAACGACAACATTTCCGAGTATGTCCCCAACGACTATCCGGACGATTATTATCTCTGCGATCCTCTGACCGACGATCAGTACGAGACCATGCTGGCGGTAAAATAAGCCGGTGCTCCTCCGGGAACCTTCCTTTCAAAGAGGGTTCCCGGAGTTCCGTTTGCCGGAAAGGCCTCTTTTTTCATCGACCGCGCCGCAAAGGGCAGCACTCTCCCCCTGCGCGGCCGGTCCCGCGACGCTACCGTCTTTGGGCAAACCCATCTGTCGATAGCCCAGCGGTTGGGCGCCCTCCATCCTATCCGGCGGTTTATCACGCCCGTTCGTTACGGGGAGCCATGCGAACATCCACCTGTTCGACATTTGAGGCAACTGGAGCAAAAGAATGAAAGATACACAACAAGCGTTCCTTGTCGCACGGAACCTCAGCAAATCGTTTGCCGGGAATCAGGTTCTTACCGACGCGAGTTTATCGCTCCAACCGGGCCAGTACCATGGGCTTGTTGGGGAAAACGGCGCGGGGAAAAGCACGTTTATCAACCTGATTACGGGCATCTACCAGCACGACGGGGGTGAAATCATCGTCGACGGAAAGACGTACGATCACCTCACGCCACTGCTGGCAAAACAGCTGGGCATCCTCTCCGTGCATCAGGAGCTAAGCATCAACCCGACCCTGACGGTTACGCAGAATATTTTTTTAGGCTGCGAAATCCTGAAAGGCGCATTTCTGGATACCCGGGAAATGAAACGGCTTACCGTGTCGCTGCTGGCGGATGTGGGCCTGTCCCATATCGACCCCGATCAGGACGCGGGGGAGCTGACCATGGCGGAGCGCCAGATGCTGGAGTTTGCCAAGGCGATGTTCCAGCGTCCCCGGCTGCTTGTGCTGGACGAGGCGACCTCCGCGCTGGACGACGCGCAGGTGGCGATCGTTTTTCAAAAGCTGCGGGAACTGAAAAAGCAAAACATGATGTTGATTTTTATCTCGCACCGTCTGCACGAGATTACCGATATTTGCGACACCATGACGGTGATGAAGGACGGGCAGATCATGGCGACCAAAAACGTCTGCGAATACGACGAGGACGGAATCGTATCGCTAATGACGGGCCGCTCCGTTTCCAGCCAGTTCCCGCCGAAACCCGACGCCCGGGAGGTGCTTGCAAGGCCGAAGGTCGTGGAGGCCGAGCACCTTGCCTTCTCCAAAACGCGGGACGCCAGCTTCTGCCTGCACAAAGGGGAAATATTGGGCATCGGCGGGCTGCAGGGGCAGGGACAGCAATCCTTTCTGGAGGTTCTTTTCGGCGTGAAACGCGTTAACCGGGGCACGCTGCAACTGGACGGAAAGCCCATTACCCTGTCCAGTCCCAGCGCTGCCATGCGAAACGGCATCGCGTACCTGCCCGCGGAGCGGAAGGTGGACGGCCTGTTTGTAACCCACCCCATCCGCTTCAACATGAGCTTTGCGGGGCTCAATCTGGTATGCAACCGGCTGGGCATCATCCGGTCGAAAAAGGAAGATAAGCTCTGCGAGGACGCGAAAGAGCGCTTCTCTATCAAGCTGCGCTCGTTTCGGCAGCTGGCGTCGGAGCTTTCCGGCGGCAACCAGCAAAAGGTCGCGATTGCCAAATGGCTGTCGCGTAACCCCCGCCTGCTGCTGCTCAACGAGCCGACCCGCGGCATCGACGTGGGCACGAAGCACGAAATCTATCAGCTGATGCACGATCTGGCCGAGCAGGGCGTGAGCATCGTGATGATCTCCTCCGATACGATCGAGCTGCTCAACATGTGCTCCCGCGTGCTTACGATATATGAAAACGAAATCAACGCCGAGCTGATCGGCGACGAGATTACGGAAGAATCGCTGGTCAAGGCATCCGTGTTCAGAAAGGAAGCCGTATGAAAGAAAAACTGACTCTGTCCGGGCATTTGCCCAGCCAGGTGCGCAAGATACTGCCCGTATACATTACCTTTATGGTTTTTCTGGTGCTTACGCTTGCGGTAGACCCCCAGCTGTTTTCTAACTATCACCGGCTGTGGGCGATATCGCTGCAGTTCGCACCGCTGATGCTGTGCGCGATGAGCCAGACCGCCTGCATGCTGGTGGGCGGCATCAACCTGGCGCTGGGCACGGCCATGTCGCTGATGACCACCATCTGCGCAACCACCATGGGCGCGGGCGCGCTGGGCATTGCGCGCGGTGTGCTCTGCACCGTCGGCGGCGGCGCACTGGTGGGCCTGATTATGGGCGCGATCGTGGTGTACGGCCGCCTGCCGGATATCATTGTCACGCTGGCCTTCTCCTACATCTGGAAAGGCGTCGCGCTGATCGTGCTGCCTTCGCCGGGCGGCTATGTGGACCCGGCTTTTACGTCCTTCATGAATAACGGCGGTATATTTCCGCCCGCCATTCTCATCGTCGGGCTTATGCTCATTCTATGGAAAATATTCAAAACCACCAAGCCGGGCCTGAATATATACGCAGTCGGCGGCAACGCGAAAGCCTCCTACGAAATCGGGCTGAACGTAAAGAAAACCAAAATCACAGCTTATCTGGTCAGCGGCGTGCTGCTGGGCGTCGCGGGCGTGGTGCTGTCCGGGCAAATCAGCTCCGGCGACCCCACCATCGGCACCTCCTACCAGATGAACTCCATCGCGGCGGCCGTGTTGGGCGGCGTAAGCTTTTTAGGCGGCATCGGGCAGATGAAGGGCGCCATCATGGGCGCGTTCATCTTCACGGCGCTGGTGAACCTGCTGTTCTTCTCCGGCATGAACGCGTTCTGGCAGTATGTCGCGCAGGGCATGATTCTGATCGCGGCAATCGGCCTTCAGGCGATCAGCTACTATCGGAAGGGCGGTGACCGGGCATGAAAAGCGGAGCGATTTCCAAGTCATTCAAAGAGCCTGCCGTTCTCGCCTTTGCAACCTTTATCCTCATCTGGCTGGGCACAATGGTGTTCATCCCCGGCTTTTCCGGCTGGAGCCACAACGCCCGTTTCCTGAAAACCGCCGCCTATGTCGGCATGATTGTAATCGGGCAGGCCGTCTGCGTTATCTCCGGCGGTATCGACCTGTCGGTTTCCAACGTGGTCACGCTGTCCAGCGTTGTTGCCGCCGCCTGCATCAAAGCCAACTGGGGCGACGTGGCGGCAATCGTGATGGCGCTGCTGGTGTCCATGGCGGTGGGGGCGATTAACGCAACGTGCATCAACTTCCTGCGCATTCCGCCCATCATTATGACGCTGGCCATGCTGAGCCTTCTGGAAGGCGGCATGCTGATCTGGACGGACGGCACACCCCCCAGCGGCTGCGGCGAGCTGATCCAGTGGCTCAGCAAGGGTCAGATCCTGGGACTGCCCAACGCCGTCTACGTATGGGCGCTGTTTTTGGCTCTCTCCCTGCTGCTGATGAACAAAACCAAGTTTGGCCGCCACATATACGCCATCGGCACCAACGAGCCCGCGGCAAAGCTGTCCGGCATCAACATTTTCGCCACCAAATACCTTGTGTATTGCTGCTCCAGCTTGTGCGCGGGCATCGGCGGGCTGCTGATACTGGGCAACATGGGCAGCACCTACCTGACCATCGGCCAGCAATACCAGCTGATGTCCATCGCTGCGGTGGTCATCGGCGGCATCTCCATCCTTGGCGGCAAGGGCAAGTTTGTCGGGCTGATCGCGGGCACGCTGCTGTTGATCCTCCTCAGGGATATTCTGAACGTCGCGAAAATCTCCAACGCCGGGCGCGAGATTTTTCAGGGCGTGCTCATCATCGCCGTGCTGCTGGCCTACGGACGCGAAAAGAAAGTCGTATAGCCGTTACGCGGCGGGTTGCGTACGCGTTTTGTAAAAAGGGGGATTGTCCATGCTTCGCCGGGGAATGTTCGTATACCCCTGGGATATCGGCGCGGAGCCGGAAGCATTTTTGCGCGGTTATACGGATTGCAATTGCAACATGATCGCCGTAAACGCCTCCTACCACCAGTGCAACGTGCTGGACACACGTCTGAAAAAGGTGTACGAGCGCCGGCAGGCAGGGACGTCCTTCGCAATCCACCCGGAGAAATACGGCCGCATCAAGCCGCATGTGGTGAACGACCTTACGGCGGATTGCCTGCGCCTGCGCGAGCTTTGCGAAAAGCAAAATGTGGACTGGCGATGCTGGAACGTAAGCCTGCACAACGATCAGGTCGGCGACGCTTACCCCGATACGGCAGTGCTCAACCTGTGGGGCAGCCGTTATCCCTCCGCCCTGTGCCTGAACCACCCGGACGTGCGCGTTTATGCCCGCGCCCTGCTGGAAGATGTTTTGGATACCCTCGCCCCCTCCCGCGTCATCGTGGAATCGGACAGCTGGATGCAGGCCTTTCATGGCCGTCACCACGAATTCGCGCTGGCGCGGCTCACCCCCGCCGTACGGTATTTGCTGTCGCTGTGCTTTTGTCCGCATTGCGTAAAAGCCGCGGCTACGGCGGGCATCGACGCGGAGGAGGTGCGAAGAACCGCCGCGCTCCTGCTGGATCAGCTGCTGCAGGGGGATACCACCTTCGGCGCGAATGAGGATGCGCAGCTTACCCAGCTCTTTTTGGAATATCCTTCGCTGTACGCGTATCAGCGCTTCCGCATGGACAGCGTTGCCGCGCTGGTTAAAGAAAACACCGCCGCCGCCCACCGGAAGGGCGTGCTGTACGAGGCCATTCCCTCGGCGGCCCCCTTTATGGTGAACGCCACGTATTTCGAGGGCGCGCCCCTGCGCGCGCTCGCGGATATTGTGGACGGGTTTGTGCCGCTTTGCTATTCGCCCGGCGAAACCTATCCGCTGCTGCTGCAAAACATCCGCCTGTACGCGCCCGAAGGCCGCGTATCCGTGGCGTTTAAGCTGGCGCGGGCGGGCTGCTCCGGCGAGGCGGAATTCGCAGGGCTGGCGCGGGAAGCCGCACAGGCAGGCGTCGAGGCCGTATACTGCTATAATTACGGGCTGGCCACGCCCGAATGCCTCGGCTGGATGCGGCGGGCATACGGCAATCAGCCGCTTTGAAAGGGATGAGGGTATGGCGATCCGTTTGAACGATTTTCTGTGGATCGCGGCCAGCGGATGGGCGGGAAGCAATTTCTCCGACCCGTTTGACTGCGACGTGTACATGGTGGATACGGGCGACGGCCTTGTGCTGGTGGACGCGGGCG
>JAQUXV010000476.1 GCA_028692205.1 Eubacteriales bacterium | reverse complement strand
CTCTTCCGATCTGTCAGCACCCTTGCGACAATTTCCGGCGTTACAGGTTCGTCCATCCGAACTCCCGCTACCCCGGCATATAACAGGGGCCGATGTGCAGCCTCGCCGATTGTTTTTCCGCAGCATTCCATTCCCGCTACCGCGATCGTAAGCGCCGTGTTTTTCGGCATTACCGGCTCATACCCGGCAGGCGCTTTCAGCGGTAAGCCGCGCGAGCCGTCCGCTTCCACAAGGATATAATCGGCGCAGTCTTCCAAATCATTCTCCAGCGCCTCCACCGGCGCCAGTTTGCCATCTTTTGTCGGCATGCCGACCGCGAGCAAACGCTCTGTGCGGAATGCTGCTTCTATCTCCGCCCGCGTCGGCGTCAGCAGCGTATGGCAGGGCGGCGGCCACATATGCGTTGTGGTCGCCACCAATACGCGGTGATTTTCGCTCAGCTCCTGCGCCAGGCGCAGAATCAGCGATGTTTTTCCCCCACCGCCGACCACCGCCGTTACGCCGCGTGGAATGCCGATCAGCTCGCTAATTCGCATCGTTTTGTACTACCGTTTGATAGTCCCCACTGTCCGTTACCATCACGACACGGTCAAAATCCTGATGCAGCAAACTTTCACAGGCATCCTGCGCATCATACCGCACACAGGAACCGCAATCCGCGCTCAGCGCGCGCGGCACTGGGCACATTTCAGCAGCCACGCCCGCCGCCTTCATGGCGCGGTAAGTATGCATTGCGGAAAAATGCGTATGAAAGGTCGCGATGTAGCGCGTCATTGTTTTTTCAGCGTCAGTTTGATGTCGTCGCCGTTTTTCTGCACGGCAACCTGATAACCCGAGTTGCGCGCAAAGCGGGAGATGTTCTCCACGGCGCAGGCATTGTCCACCAGCACCTCGGCCCCGGAAGGATCTTCTTTCACCGCGTTGCGGGTGAGCACCACGGGTTCGGGGCACGCACAGCCCCTTGCGTCTACCTGCTTCATGCTTTTACTCCTTTTCGGTTAATGTTTGCAAACGAGATTGCCAGCAGCACCAGCGCGCATACGCCTACGGCGATTTTACCGTTGAACGTCGCGCCGCTGCCGGAAGACGCCAGCCCAAAGTTGTGGCTGATTGCCGCGCCTACCAGCATCCCCAGAATAGTAACGGCGGAATCGGTATTTCCTTCTCCGGCCAGCACGGTCTGCCGCAGCGGGCAGCCACCCAACAATACGCTGCCCCAGCCAACCATCAGCATACCAAGGAAGTTCCACAGCCCGTCGGTGTGCGCAATCGGCTGATTCTGGAACCCAAGGTTGAACTTGCCCAGAATCAGGTTGCCCACAAACACCACCGCAAGCAGCGCAATGCTGCCGGAAAGAAGATGGGAATCCTTAAACAGCAGTTGGTCGCGGATGCCGCCCGCCATACAGAAGCGGCTGCGCTGGGCCAGCCCGCCCGCGATCAGCCCGCCGGCGAGAGAAATCCAAACCGCCGCATGCAGCGCGCCCGGGCCGGATTCGGAAAACGCGAACAATGCCGGAAACAGCAGCACCATCACCAGCAGCGCGGTGGACAGCGCAGGCATACCCGCGCCTTCCAGCGATTTTTGAGGATATGCGCGTTTAAGCGTGAAGCCCTTGTTCAGCATCATTACGCCGATGCCGTCGCCAACGGCGAAGCCGACCAGCGCCACCAGCGCGTTCAGGTCGCCGCCACCAAGCCGAATCAGCATCCGCAGGGGGCAGCCGAGGAATACCAGCGCGCCGGTCATAACCACCGCGCCAAGAACAAAACGCGTAACGGGAGAAGAACCGCCGCGGGGCTGAAACTCCTTTTTCATCAGCGAAATCAGGAAGGAGCCCAGAATCAGTCCGATGATTTCGGGCCGCACGTACTGCACCACGGACGCCTGATGCAGTTTTAACGCGCCTGCGGTATCACGGATGAAGCATGCGATACAAAAGCCCATATTGGCAGGGTTTCCGAATTCCACCAGCAGCAGCGCGATCAGGCCGATTATCCCGCCCGTGAGAATTACCGGAAGATGTTTCTTCATTTTCATTCCCCCACATGTTATGTTATAATAAGAATAACATGGCTTTGCGTTATATGCAAGAAAGGATCACGAACATGCGCACAATTTATCTGGACCATGCCGCAACCAGCTTTCCCAAAGCGCCTGGCGTACCGGATGCGATTACCCGCTACCTTACTCAGGTCGGGGGGAACCCCGGCCGGGGCAGCTACGCGGCTGTAACCGAAGCGGAGAATACGGCCATGATCCTTCGTGAAAAGCTTTGTGCGCTTTTCGGTTCTCCGGATGAGGAGGCCTGTATTTTTACACCCGGCGCAACATGGGGCCTGAACCTTGTGTTGAAGGGTTTTCTGAAACCGGGCGACCATGTGCTGGTGAGTTCCATGGAGCATAACGCGGTCATGCGGCCGCTGAACCAGCTGACCGGGGTTTCCGTAGAAAAAGTACCCTGCGCCGTGGATGGAAGCCTGTGCGCGCAGGATGTCTCCCGGCGCTTTCGCCCCGAAACCAGATTGGTTTGCGTTGCCCACGCATCCAACGTGTGCGGCACGCTGCAGCCGGTTGCGGAAATCGGAGCCGCCTGCCGCGAGCGCGGCGTTTCCTTTGTGGTGGA
>JAQUXV010000475.1 GCA_028692205.1 Eubacteriales bacterium | reverse complement strand
CCGCCCCAGAAGAACAGCGCTACGGTGCCGGGGCCGGTATGGCTGCCGATGGTAGTGCCGATGTGGTTAATCAGCACCTTGCCGTTCAGCTTGGGGAAGTTCGCCTCCACCAGCGTCGCCACGGCTTTAGCGTCTTCCACACAGGCGGACTGGGAAATATAACACTTACCGGAATAATCCATGCCGTCCGTGGCGTTTTCGATCATCCGGTTTACGATTTCCTTAATCACTTTGTGCTTGGTGCGCACTTTCGCGCGCGGCACAAGGCGGCCCTGCTTATCCATATTCAGCAGCGGGCAGATGTTGAGCAGCTTGCCGAACATGCCCGCGGTTTTGGAAATGCGCCCGCCTTTGATGTAAAAGCTCAGGTCGGTGGAAAAGAACCAGTGGTGCAGCTCCAGCTTGTGCGCCTCGGCCCAATCCTTCAGCTCCGTAACGCCCATGCCTTCGTCGCGAAGGTCGGCCAGCTTGTCCATCAGCAGGCCGTAGCCGGAGGACGCGCCCAACGAATCCACAATGTAGATTTTCCGGTCCGGGTATCTGGCTTCCAGCGTCTCTTTCGCAATTACAGCAGAGTTGATCACCCCGGAAATGCCCGAGGACAGCGTAACGTGCAGAATATCCTTGCCCGCTTCCAGAAAGGGCGTAAAATACGCCTCAAACTCGTCCGCGTTCACCTGCGAGGTGCTGGTTTCCGCACCTTCGGCCATTTTGCGGTAGAACTCCTCAAAGGGCATGGTTTGCCCCAGGTCGTCCGCCATCTGCACGCCGTCGAGGCTGTAATGGAAGCAGATGTAATGGATATCCCTTTTTTGCAAATGCTCCGCAGTCAAATCGGCCGTGGAGCAGCAACTGATGATATAGTCGTTCATAGTCCTCATTCTTTCTCATGCGAAGTGGTCGGGGTCGCTACGCATTTCTATGATAACCGAAAAAGTGTGGAAAAGCAATCCCGTTTGTTGGCTGGCTGTGCTATCCGGCGGTTTTTCGCCGTGTGAAAGCGCCCTTGCCAGAGCGGTGGGTGTGTTTACCCTAAAACAGCCCGGCTTCCCTTGCGGGGAACCGGGCGTTGCACGCACAGCCGGAGGCGCGTGGTTTGCCAACGCTGCCCAAAGCGGCCGTGCTCCTTTGGCAGTCTACTCCCGCCTGTTGCCCTGTGCCGCTCTCAGCCGCCCATCGCCTCGAGGTATTCTTCCAGGCACCAGTCGCGGTCGCGCATCACGGTGGAGTGCTGCACGCCCACATAGCGGATGTGCCAGCATTCGGCCACATAGCCCGTAATGCTTTCCTTGTCTTCCGGGTACCGCACGATAAAGCCGTAATCCCAACAGTTTTTATGCAGCCATATTTGCTGCTTGGTGCCCTTGAAAATCGTATCGGCCACCGTAATATCGAAGGCAAGCCCGGTGTGGTGCTCGCTGGTGCCCGGGTCGGCCACCGTGAGGCGCGTGGCGCTGATGGCGGCGGAACGGGTTTTTCCCTGTGCTATATAGGCCGCCACCTGATCGTCGAACAGCTTTTGCTGATACTCGTAGCTGCGGTACCCGGCGCTGATCTGCCAGCCGGTAATCCCGTCCGCCTTGGCGGCTTCAAACATTTCCTGAAGCGCGGCCGCCGCTTCGCGGTTGCCTTCGATCTCGCTGCCCTTCACATACACGAGGCTGGCGGGCAGCACGTTGCGAAGCACCACCAGGTCCTTCGGCTGATAGTTTTCCGCAATAGGATGATCCTTGTTCACCAGCAGCGGCAGGGATGCCGGATCCGGCGTGGGGGTGATGGTTACCGGCGGCGCGTTGGAGGCAAACAGCGTCGCCAGCGTAACGCTGCCGCACACACCATCCACTTCCAGATCGTTCTGACTTTGAAAAAGGCGGACCGCCTCCTGCGTTCCGCCGCCAAAATCCCCGTCCACGCTGCCGTTGTAATAACCAAGATCCTTCAGGCGCTGCTGCAGCGCGCGCACCGCGTCGCCCTGGTCGCCCTTGGACAGCAGCGAAGGCGTGGGGGACGGCGTAGGGGTAGGCACATAGGTTTCCGCCCCGGCGGCATACAGCGCGGTCAGCGTGGCCGTGCCCGCCAGCCCGTCGGCATCCAACCCGGCCTGATTTTGGAACAGCATTACCGCGGCGGCCGTGCCCTGCCCGTACTGGCCGTCCACCTCGCCGGTATAATAGCCAAGCTCGGCAAGGCGTGTCTGCAGCCGGGTGACCTCGTCGCCGGTGGAGCCGGTTTTTAAGATCAGCGGCGTCGGCGACGGGGTGTTGTTCGGGTCCACAGTCACCATCAGCACGCTTTTAGTAAGCGCGGTCGGTGTGGGCGTGGCATCCCGTTCGACGGTATAGGCGTTGTAAGCGTCAAGGGTTCCCGGCGCAAGCAAAGCCACACCCACGCAGCAGCCCGCGAGGGCGATCCACAGCAGAATGGTAAACAGGCTCGGCTTTTTGCGCATAGGTTCTCCTTGCGGCCCGCCGTCCCGGAGGTTCTCCCCGGATACGGGTTTCGGGCGATAGGCTTCGGGGTGCCGGTTGCCGGCCATCATCCCCGTGGTTCCCACAGCGGCGAAGGATAAAGGCCCTGTTCGGTCATCTTCCGAATCGCCTCCACCACCAGCGGACGGTCCTCTTTATAGGTTAC
>JAQUXV010000474.1 GCA_028692205.1 Eubacteriales bacterium | reverse complement strand
ATCCGCCTTTCCGCGGGCATGGTTACGCGGCCAGAGCCTGCGGCCTTTGCGCGCCCGCGTTGGCGCAGTTCGGGCTGCGCACGGTGGTAATTACCACCGATCCGGATAACCTGCCCAGCGTAAAAACTTGCCTTAAACTGCGCTGCGAGCTGGAAAGCACCGTGCGCGTACCGCGCGCTATCTCCGGCAAGCTGGAAATCAGCAGTGTAAAACGCCGTTATATCTGGACGCTTCCAACGCAACAACCATAAAACGGCGGATTGGTAACGCCGGAAGAAGCGCAGATGCTTTCACATGTCTCCTGGACGAGGCGGGAGCGTTGCGCAGCATGGCGGCCTCCATAGGAGAAAGCCCGCGATCATACCTCGGACAAAACAGCAAACCGTTCTATGATAGGGTTTTCAGATACGGACTTTTCTTTTTGCCCGTAATGGGGTAAAATACCTTGTGTTGCTGGAAAGGTGGTGCGGGTTTGCAAACGACGGTTCATGGTTGCCGTATTTTTTACGAAATCACTCCGGGCGCGTCGGCGGATGCGCCGCGTGTGCTGTTGCTGCATGGCTGGGGTTGCGAACACGGCTACTTTTCGCCGATTACGAACGCGCTTGCCAGAGAAGCGACGGTCGCCTCGCTGGATTTTCCCGGACACGGCCAAAGCGACGAACCGCCCGAACCCTGGGATGCCTCCGAGTTTGCCGCACAGGTTGCGGAACTGATTCGGGAAAATGGGCTTGCGCCTGTGCAGATCATCGGCCATTCCCACGGCGGCAGGATAGCGCTGAAGCTGGCGATTGAATATCCCGAGCTGGTTGGAAAGCTGATCATCACCGGGGGCGCGGGCCTGCGAAAGCCGGAAACCGAGAAATCCGGCAAACGGACGGCCAACTACAAGCGATACTCTGCTTTCCTAAACAGAATGAAGACCATTCCAACCCTTTCGCCTATTGCCGAGAAGATGCAAACGGCGCTGCGCAACCGTTACGGCTCGCCGGATTATGTGAAGCTCAACGAGAACATGCGCAGAACTTTCGTTAAGCTTGTTACCGAGGACCTTACGCCCCAGCTTTCCCGCATTCAGGCGCCGACGTTGCTCGTTTGGGGCGATGCGGATACCGAAACGCCCCTATGGATGGGGGAAACGATGGAAAAGCTCATTCCCGACGCCGGCCTTGTGGTGTTCACGGGAGGCACGCACTTTGCCTTTCTGGAGCAATGGCAGCGTTTTACGGTGATTGCAAAGCAATTTTTCATGGAGGAACATGCCTGATGACGGTCGACGGTTTCCGATGGCTGCTGCCCCTTTACCCCGTATGCGCTTCGCTGTTGGCGGCGAAGACGATATACCATTACTTTCAACTGGAAAGCTATCAGTTTCCGGGTTATTTCCGCTCGCTGCGCCGCAACCGCGTTCACACGTGGCTGCCGGGCCTGTTTGTTTCGGCTGTCTGTGTGCTGCTGTATTACGCGTACGATAAAATCTCCGCGTCACAGGCGCCGGAATGGCTGCTTGCAGCGGCGACAGTGGCGCTGCTTGCCGCAGCCTGCGTGCTGGGTAAATTGATCGCCTTGCTGTTCAGCGAAAAACACGCGAAAAAGAAGTTTGTACTTACCGGGCGCATGAAGCGACTGTACGGCGTATCGTTTGTGGTAATGGCCGCAGCATCCTTTTTGATCGCGCAAAGCCCGCTGGCCATCCTTCCCGCACTGTGGCCGCTTGTGCTGCCTCTTTGGGTAGCCCTTTCCGGCTTGCTGGCATGGCCGGTGGAAAAGGCGATCAGCGAGCTGTATTTCCGTGATGCGCGCCGGAAGCTGATGAACAACAAAGGGCTTATCCGCATCGGCATTACGGGGAGTTACGGCAAAACGTCCGTTAAGCATATTATCGGCGCAATCCTTTCGGAAAAATATCCTACGCTGGTTACGCCGGCGAGTTTTAACACGCCGATGGGTGTTTCGCGCGCGATTCGCGAGAAGCTTTCGCCGTCCCATCAGGTGTTTGTGGCGGAAATGGGCGCCCGGCACGTGGGCGATATTCGGGAAATGTGCCGATTGGTACGGCCCACCATCGGGGTGCTGACCTCGGTGGGGCCGCAGCATCTGGATACGTTCAGGACGATCGAGCGCGTTACCAAAACCAAGTATGAGCTGATCGAAGCGCTTCCGGCAGATTCCCACAGCTATTTCTGCGACGATCACGCAATCTGTAAACAGCTGTACGACCGTACGGAGAAGCCCAAGACGCTCATCAGCCTGAAAGCCGGGGAAGCGGACGTGTGGAGCGAGAACATCGCCGTCTCGCCCGAGGGATGCTCGTTTGACCTGTGTATCCGCGGAAAGGGCACCATCCGCTGCCAAACGCGGCTGTTGGGCGAACATAATATTTTAAACATTCTTACCGCTTCCGCCGTAGCCGATGGGCTGGGGCTTACGCTGCACCAGATCGCCAACGGCATCCGAAAGCTGCAGCCGATACCGAGCCGGCTGGAGCTCATCCAGTCTCCGAGCAGTTTCACCGTAATCAACGACGCCTTCAACGCCAACCCTGTCGGCGCAAAGGCTGCCCTTCGAGTGCTTTCCCAGTTCCCCGAACGGCGCATCATCATCACGCCGGGTATGGTGGAACTGGGCGTACATGAGGCTGAGT
>JAQUXV010000473.1 GCA_028692205.1 Eubacteriales bacterium | reverse complement strand
CGCCCCGGCGAATTCGTAGTCCCGGTTCACGGCTGCAGTACGGTTTCGGCGAAAAGATGCGAAAGGGGAATCACATATCCGCCGTCCGTTCGGCGAGAGAAAAGCACCCTTTGCCGCCGTGGTCGTGACCGAATTTCACCATCGCCTATGATACAGGAAAAATATTAAGAATGTGTTAATTAAATGTGAATATAATGTAAAATATAAGTAACACTGAGGAAGAAGTCCCCTGCGATACCCGTTGAGAGCCTGGTATTGCACAGCTGCCGCGTTTGTGATACATTGACAATAGATAAATATGGAAATCCGCATGTAATGTTGCCACTGAAAGACCGAACAAAAGTCAATATGAAGGAGGCTCCGACATGAGTTCACTTAGTCCTCTTTTAGCGTTGCTGATCGCCGTACTCCAAATGGTGTTTCCAATCGTGTCTCCTGTTGCCCTGCAGGCGGACGGAACGATCGTTGCGGACGGAACCTCCAGCCGGTATCAGCTGGCGCTGGATACGTCCGCACAGGAATTTTCGCTGGATCTGGAATCGCTGGATACCGTCATCCTCAGCCTGCGGGCGGATGCAGACGGCGCGGAGCAGACCGGCCTGCTGGGAGAAGCCTCCTGTACGACGGAGGAGGCGCTGCAGGGCATCGGCGACTCGTTTGAGGAGCTGACGGGCAAAGCGATTGCGTGGAACGATCTTCGCCGATACCTGATGGAGGGGGATTTTTCGGAGGATGTGCAGGCGGTTATCCCCTACCTTGAAGGGCTGAAAAATGTGCTTCCCGAACCGGAAATCTTCCGTGAAGACGGGGAAACCTACTATCGCCTGACGCTGGACGAACCGCAGATCGAAGCGATGCTTTCCAATGCCCTGCTATATCTGGCATGCCCCACAAAGGCGCTGCAGGCGCTGGAAACGCTGCACCTGTGGAAACTAATCGGCATCGATGCGGAAACAGCGCTTCAATCCGGGTTTGCGAGGCTGGACAACCTGCCGAATTATTTCAGCCGGATGGTGTGGAAAAATCTGAACCAATTCAACCTTACGCTCACCTGGTCGGAAGCGAACGAAACCGTCTGCGGGATCGCGGTTCCCCAAAGCATCCGGGCGGAGATAAGTTATCTGCTGCACGACCAGAACGTCGTATGGGATGTGGAGTGGAACGACGGCGCGCTTTCGGGTACGGTTTTCTATGGAGACCTGCAAACCGCGGCGTTCTCGTTGAACCGTTCCGAAACCCGCACCCGGCTGGACCTCGATTACTGCATTTACGAGCGGGATCACTACAAGCTTGTTCTGGCGTGGGATAATGCCGAACCGATGTCCGACTGGACCCTTCGCCTGAACGAATACCAGCAACCCTACCGGGAAGGCTGGGAAGGTACGCCGCTGTTCTACCTCCGGGGCGATGAGAACGAGATCATGTTCTGGACATACGGGAGCAGGACGGGCGAAACGGTGCGGGGCTCGCTGCGCTGGGCGGAGGGCGAGTGCCTGCTTGCCCTGCAAATTCAGGAATCGACAGGGAGACAACAGCTTTACGACATCACCGTCGACGCGGAATATGATTTTGGGAAACCGCTGTTCCTGAATGTGGACTGGAACTGCGATGTGACGGACGGCAGGCGATATTCGACGCAGCAATACAGCGGCGAGGTGGAATACCGTCTGATGGCCGGCGACGGACAGAGCATGGATTCGTTCTCGATCCGCTGGACGGATGGGGACGAGGAACACACCGTGCTTGGACAATCGCAGTACACGCTGAGCGGAGAAGGCGAGTAGCGCATCGTAGGCGAAAAGCAGCCGAACGGGGTGATAACTCAGCAAGATTTGCATATTATCCGCTGGCTGAGCCTGTTTTTGCGTATTGTCTTGTAATTTGCGATTTGCTTGACTTTCCTCCCGCTGAAGCTTATAAAGAAACCCGTAGGGCAAAGACAGCCCGCTTCAACGGGGAAGAGAACGTGTTTTTTCGCTGCCCTACGCCGATGTGCGCAGGGCTTTTTGCTTGTTTTTGATTAGATGGCTGATAAAGAAGGGGCTGGTGGAACGGTGCGGTGGTTAATTCGGAACGTGAAACTGATTTTAACGGACGGCGTTGCGGAGGGCGCGCTGCTGTCGCAGGATGGAAAAATCGTGGAAGTATATACGGACGGAGCCATACCCCCGCATGCGGAGGATGCCCGGGTGGTGGATGGCGGCGGCGATTACCTCGCGCCGGGGCTGATTGAGCTGCACTCGCACGGCGCGGGCGGAGCCGACTGTATGGACGGCACGGTGGACGCGTTTCGCGTGATGGCGCGTACCGAGCTTGCCCACGGCGTAACGACGCTGCTGCCCACGTCGCTCACCAGCACGACGGAGGAGCTTTTTCAAACCATTGATCTGTTCCGGAAGGCGCAAACCCTTACAGAGAGGATGCCCAACCTGTACGGCCTGCACCTGGAAGGCCCGTATTTCAGCTACGCCCAGCGAGGCGCGCAGGACCCGAGATATTTGAAATCCCCCGAAAGGGACGAGTATCTGCGTATTCTGGAATACGGGCAGGGGGCCATTGCCCGCTGGTCGGTCGCGCCGGAACTGGACGGCGCGCTGGAAATGGGGGACGAACTGGCAAAGCGGGGCGTGGTGGCCTCCATCGG
>JAQUXV010000472.1 GCA_028692205.1 Eubacteriales bacterium | reverse complement strand
TCCCGGATGCGCTGGAACAGGCGGCTGCTCATACCACCGCCCATCGCGTTGTTGAACACGGACAGCGCATACCGCTCATCCGATTCCAGCGGCACGCCCGGGTAACCGATGGCAATCTGAAGCTGCTCCGTATCCTTTTCCCGCGCCAGCAAACCCGCGGCCAGCTGCTGCTGCTCGCAGATATTTTCCACCGGCGCTTCGTTGGGGAACGCGTTAAAATATTGATCGACAAGCTTTAGAAAACGGTCCCACTCGTAGTTGCCCGCAATGGCGAGCACCATATTTTTCGGGTGATAATGTCTGCGCCAGTAACGAAGCAAATCGTCCCGGGTATACGCGCGTATCCGCTCCGCGCTGCCCAGAATGGGCCGCTGGAGCGAACCGGTGAATTGTGCCTCACTCAGCACATCACCCACCAGGTCTTCGGGTGTATCCTCCACCATGGCGATCTCTTCCAGCACCACGCCGCGTTCCTTCTCCAGCTCATTTTCATCAAAACGCGGTCGTAGCGCCAGATCGCTTATCAGATCAACCGCCAGCGGTAAATCCTCGTCGATCACTTTAGCGTAGAAACAAGTGCAGTCCTTGCTGGTGAAGGCGTTCAGCTGCCCGCCAACGTCGTCCATTTCCTCGGCGATATCCCGCGCCGTGCGCGATGCGGTGCCCTTGAACACCATATGCTCGATAAAGTGCGAAAGTCCATTCTCGTCGGGACGCTCGTTCATCGAGCCTACCTTCACCCAGCAGCCGACCGTGCAGCTGCGTACATGCGTCAGCCGTTCGCCCACGACTGTCAGGCCGTTCGGCAGGGTAATCTGATCGAACATAGTTGTTCCTCTCCATAAACTTCGACGGAAGCCGCCCCGAAGGGCGATACTTCCGTCTTGTTATTTTACTTTTAATGTCCCCGTTTTCACTCTGCGGCGACCGTAACTCACCGTCTTCGCAGAGGCCAGAGAGAAAAGTTCCGTTTCTCTCAAAGGGGCTTTTGTCAGTTGCGGTCGTTACCGCCCATGGGGCGTCCATCGCGGCGCGGGGGGCGACGGCGGTCACCGTTGCCGCGGAAGCCGCCGGCAGCAGGTGCGGCGGAATATTGCATGTCGTTACGAATCAGGTTGATACGGCCCTGAGAATCGATCTCGTTGACCTTTACTTCGATCTCGTCGCCAATGTTCATCACATCTTCAACCTTTTCCACACGGTGGTCGGCCATTTTACTGATGTGCAGCATGCCGTCCTTACCGCCGGTCAGTTCAATGAAGGCGCCGAAGTTCATGATGCGCACGACTTTGCCCAGATATACGTCGCCGACCTCAACATCCTTAGCAATGCCTTCAATGATCTTTTTGGCCTTGTCGGCGGCAGCCGAATCTGGCGTGGCGATGTATACGCGGCCATCGTCCTCGATATCGATCTTTACGCCGGTCTCGGCAATAATCTTGTTGATCATCTTGCCGCCCGGTCCAATCACCTCTCGAATCTTTTCGGGGTTGATGATGAAGCGGATAATCTTGGGCGCAAACTTGCTAAGCTGCTCGCGCGGCTGGGCAAGCGTTTCCAGCATGATCTTCATGATGTGCAGGCGGCCCAGGCGAGCCTGACCCAGCGCTCTTTCCAGAATCGCACGGTCAATGCCGGCGATCTTGATATCCATCTGGATGGCGGTGATGCCCTTAACCGTGCCCGCGACTTTGAAGTCCATGTCGCCAAGGAAGTCTTCCAGGCCCTGAATGTCGGTCAATACCGCGACCTTGTCGCTCGTGGTATCCTTGATCAGGCCCATGGCCACGCCGGCAACAGGGGCCTTGATCGGCACGCCCGCGTCCATCAGGCTCAGGGTGCTGCCGCAAACCGACGCCATGGAGCTGGAGCCGTTGCTGCTCAGGATTTCACTCACCAGCCGGAGCGTGTAGGGGAACTCGTCCTCGCCGGGAATCACCGGCAGCAGCGCGCGTTCCGCCAGCGCGCCGTGGCCAACCTCGCGGCGGCCCGGGCTCTTCATGCGTCCGGCTTCACCGGTTGCATAAGGCGGCATGTTGTAGTGGTGAATGTAACGCTTGGAATCCTCGGTGCCGAGGCCGTCCAGCATCTGCACGTCGCTCATGGAACCCAGCGTCGTCACGGTGAGCGCCTGCGTTTCGCCGCGGGTGAAAATCGCGCTGCCATGCGTGCGCGGCAGTACGCCGGTCTCGCACCAGATGGGCCGCACGTCGGTCAGGCCGCGGCCGTCCGGACGGACGCCGTTATCAAGAATCTTGCGGCGCATAACTTCTTTGTTCAGGTAATACAGCGCATCGGCTACCTCGCCCATGCGCCCTTCAAACTGCTCGGCGAAGTGCTCCATGCATTCTTTCTTGGTCTGCTCCTCGCGCTCCTGACGCTCGGCGCGCACCGTCGTCTCGAATGCCCAGACGCACTTATCGTACGCGAAATCACGCACAGCCTGCTTAATATCGTCGCCGGTGGCTACCAGCGGCACTTCTACTTTTTCTTTGCCGATTTCAGCGCGGATCCCCTCGATGAAGGTGACGATCTTCTTGATTTCCTCATGCGCAAACAGGATCGCGCCGAGCATATCCTCTTCGGTCACCTCTTCGGCGCCCGCTTCCACCATGAGCACCGCATCCTTGGTGCCGCTCACGAATACGTGC
>JAQUXV010000471.1 GCA_028692205.1 Eubacteriales bacterium | reverse complement strand
TTTGATCACGTAAAATCGGGAGGTGCGTAAGTTTGCCGGACGAAGTATACGAGGTCGTGTCGCAGGCTGCGCGCTACTGGTTTTTATTTTTATTGGCGCTGATTGCCTGGCGAAGCTTCCGCTGGCTACGGCGGGACCGTAAACAGCGGAAAAGACGCCTGCGCCTGCTGCCGGATGCCGGATATGTGGGCGAGTTGATTGTGACGAAAGGCAACGAGGAGCTGCCCGCCGGGCTGGCGCTGCCCGTGTCTTTTGAAGGGATTCTCGGCTGCCTGCGCAGCGACGATTTATACGTGCCCATTGCAGGCATTGCGCGCAAGCACCTGTGGTATACCTTTGACGATGACGATGGCCTGCGCATGGAACCCGTTGGCCGCAATGCGTTTGAAGCGGACGGGAAAAGCTGTTCCGGAAGGCGCAGCCATGCCTACCTGCAGCACGGCTCCCGCCTGAACGTGGGGGAGGCGGAATTTCGGCTGAGGCTTTTCGCGGGCTTTGAACACGCGGGCACCCGGTATGCGCCGCCTGTGGAGGACGAAGAAGAAGAGGATCCGCCCACTGTGCCCCAGCCGCAGGGGCAGACCGGCGTAACCTTTACGCCCGAACAGATGGCCGTGATACAGCAAATGCAGTGGGCGGCTGCCGTGCAGGCGATGCAGGCGGCACAGATGCAACCGCCGCAACCGCATCCGGAGGTGCTTTCCACCGAGGCGGGGGACTTTATTCCGCCGCCAAGAGGAAGCGTTTCGGGCGCGATTCTCCGGGATGAAGCAATGGACGACGAAGAGAACGGCGAAGCATTTGACGAACAGGCGGAGTGGCCGGACGAGACGGAAGAACCGTACGATTCGCATCAGATTGAGCTGGAGCCGGGCACAGCCTTCTACCCGCCCGAACCGGACAACGAGACGACCGGGAGCGATGAAACCGAATACGAGGATATGGATGCTTCGTCGGACGACGCGGACGGGGATTACCCCGACGCGCCCAAAAGCCTGTACGTGGAGCCGGACGAGGCCGCGGAAGCCAAGCGGTTGGTATGGGATAAGTACCTGAAGGGGGGGAATCGCCGATGAGGGCTTCCAATACCCGCAGGCCCCCCTCCCGCAAACACCCCGACCGGCGGCTGGTATCGGCGATGATGCTGTTCTTTTTCAGCGCGTTTTTACTGATCGCCCTCAAGGGGGAGCTTCGCTGGCAGGGTTTTGCGCTGGCGGTTGCGGTGCCTGCGCTGATCTACATCGCCACCATGTGGCTGCCGCGTTTTTTCCCGGCGGATAAGCTGCTGTTGGCAATCGCCAACTTTTTATGCGCGCTGGGTGTGCTGATTTTATATACGACCGATTTGGACGCGGGCACGTCCCGCGGGCTGCAACAGGCGATTTATTATTCGGTCGGCATCGCGGCGATGCTGTTCTGCATTCTGCTGGTGCGCTATGTGCGGCGCTGGAACCTGCTGATTCAGCTGATCGCGGTGGGCGCGTTGCTGCTGATCGCCCTGCCGCTGGCAATCGGCACGGAGCAGAACGGCGCCACCAACTGGATCCGCATCGGCGGCAACAGCCTGCAGCCCAGCGAGGTGGTGAAGATCGCGCTGCTGCTGGTGATCAGCTATTCCATGAGCCGCAGGCAGTTCTGGCCGTGGCTGATTTTTACAGGGCTGTGTCTGGGCGTGCTGATGCTGCAAAAGGATTTGGGCACGGCGCTGATCTACTATATCACCGTGCTTCTGATGTATTTTGCCTCCACCGGAAACCTGTTGTTTACGGGGCTCGGGGTATTGGGCGGCGCGGGCGCGGCATTGCTGGGCTACAAAATGTTCAGCCACGTGAAAGTTCGCGTGGCGATCTGGCAAAACCCGTGGCTGTATTACGAGAGCACCGGTTACCAGATTGCGCAGATTTTAATGGCCATCGCTTCCGGCGGCCTGTTCGGCGTGGGGCTGGGGCTCGGCGCGCCGCGCGTGATTCCCGTCTACTATACGGACTGTATTTTCGCGGTGATCTGCGAGCAGTTCGGCATTATCTTCGGGATTCTGGTGCTGGTGATGTACGCCATCCTCATCCTGCGCGGCGTTTCCATCGCCATGAACGCGCGGCGTAGCTTCTACGCTTTATTGGCAATGGGCGCGACGGTGATGCTGGGGGTGCAGACATTTGTAATTATCGGCGGCGTGCTGAAGCTGATTCCGCTGACCGGCGTCACCATGCCGTTCGTCAGCTACGGCGGCACCTCGCTGGTAAGCTGCATGGGCTTGATCGGCCTTTTGCAGGGCGTTGCGAGCCTGAATCAGGATGATCTGGAATACGATTACCAAATCAGCCACAGCCTGACCGAGGAAGAGGATTTGCCGCGCGTGGGTGAATTTTAAGGAATTCCGTCGGTATAAACCGCAGGGAACAATATCCGTTTTCGCACGCGCGCCCGACGGGGCGGTTCGGACGCTGATTATTAAAGGAGGGACGCCGTTGAAACAGCTGCGCACGCGCTTTCGCCTGCTGTCGATGATCGTGATCGGGCTTTTGCTGGTCGCGGGTCTTTACGGCGTTTACAGCGTTAGCGTATACGGCAACCGATGGTTCGCCAACAGCAAAAACACACGCTACCGCAATGCCAAAAGTAGCGTAATCGCGGGCGACATTATCGACCGTAGCGGCGT
>JAQUXV010000470.1 GCA_028692205.1 Eubacteriales bacterium | reverse complement strand
TACGAGGTGCCCGACCTCACCTACACAACCGCCGCGGAAGTCGGCTGCTACGCAAGCCCCGTGGTAGGCCAGAACTCGGTTAGCGATCTGGTATTCTTCACCGTTACCAACGGCGAAACCAACGCCACCGTGTACGCCCTCAGCAAATCAAACGGTTCCGTCGTGTGGAGCCAGACGCTGGAAAGCCCCACCGTTTCCAGCCCCGTGGCCGTGTATAACCTGCTGGGCGACGCATGGCTGATCCAGGCGGAAAGCAGCGGAAAGATGACCATGATGAACGCCAAGACCGGCGCGGTGCTCAGCACCCTGCAGCTGGACGGCAAAATCGAATCCTCCCCCTCGGTATACCGGGATGTGCTCGTCATCAGCACCACCGGCACCGACAGCAGCTACATCTACGGAATCAAGCTCGAATAGCCACGGAGGTTGACGTATGAAGATTTATCTGGACGCGATGGGCGGCGACAACGCCCCGCAGGCAACCGTTGAGGGCGCGAAGGAAGCCCTGTCGCTTCACCCCGGCCTCACGCTGGAACTGGGCGGCCCTGCCCAAACGGTGCAGTCGGAGGTCGACCGTGTTTTCGCGGACGCGCCCGCCCTGAAGGCGCGCGTGTTTGTGGCCGATTGCCCCGAAGTGATTACCAACGACGAATCCCCCGTGATGGCGGTCCGTAAAAAGAAGGGCAGCGCCATCGTGGACGGGATGCTAAAGCTTCGCGACGGCGCGGTGGACGCGTTTGTCTCCGCCGGTTCCACCGGCGCGGTGCTCGCTGGCGGCATGTTCCGGCTGGGGCGCATCCACGGCATCGACCGGCCCGCGCTCGCGCCGCTGCTGCCCAACGGCAAAGATTTTTTCCTGCTCATCGATTGCGGCGCCAATGTGGACTGCCGCCCCGAATACCTTTCGCAGTTCGCCCTGATGGGCAACGCCTACATGCAGGGCATGCGCGGCATTGCCTCCCCCCGCATCGGGCTGGTGAACAACGGCGCGGAAAGTGAAAAAGGCTGTGCGCTCACCAAGGCGGCCTACGAACTGCTGGCTGAAAGCGACCTGAATTTCGTGGGCAACGTGGAGGCGCGCGATATAACCAACGATCTGGCGGACGTCATCGTCTGCGACGGGTTTGTGGGCAACGTGATCCTGAAGTTTATGGAGGGCGTTGCGGGCACGCTGATGGGCATTATCAAAAAGGAAATCACCGCCGATTTCCGCGGCAAGCTGGGCGGCCTGCTGGCCAAGCCCGCCTTTAAGCGCGTCAAAAAGACCATGGATTACACCGAGGTTGGCGGCGCGCCCCTGCTGGGCGTATGCGGCAACGTGGTGAAAGCGCACGGCTCCAGCAACGCCCACGCCATCGCCTGCGCGGTCAAACAGGCGGTGAACATGGTCAACGCCGACGTGGTCGGCAAAATTCAACAGCGCCTTCCGCAGGAAGCCGCCGAAAACTAAGCTCCGTTCCGAGCCGAATGCCTGCCGGTATCCGGCCCGCGGAAATGTATTGTTCGCAATGATAAGGAGGAATTCCGATGGTATTTGATCAGGTACGGGATATGATCGCTTCCCAGCTGCAGGTGGACGCCTCCACCATTACCCCCGAAAGCCGTCTGGTGGAAGACCTGAAAGCCGACAGCGCCAACATTATGGTGATGATTCTGGAACTGGAAAACCAGTTCAATATCGAAGTTGAGGACGAAGTCATCCTCAACCTGAAAACCGTCGGCGATGTTACCAAATACATCGAGGCGCATCAGTAAGGCCCTTTTCCCAAACCCCCGTTTCATCCGGCGCTGAGCGTTCAGCGCCTTCTTTCGTCCGCCCCCGGAAATTGCCCGCCATTCGTATCTCCATGTTCATAAAATGCTTTCGCGGGGCTTTTCGCCCTGCCGGGAGGAGAATCTCACAGCATGCGCTCCCTGCAAACCGCGTTGGACTATCGCTTTGAAAACGAATCGCTGCTTCGGCTCGCGCTTACCCACCCCTCCACCAAGGAGGAGCAGGATAATCAGCGGCTGGAGTTTTTGGGCGACGCCGTATTGGAGTTTGCGATCAGCGATTTTTTATATCGCAAATACCCCGACCAACAGGAAGGGGAATTAACGGCCCGCCGCGCGGCATTGGTGTGCGAGGAGACGTTATGTTATCTCGCCCGCAGCCTCCGGCTGGGCCGGTTTCTGCGTATGGGGCACGGCGAGGAGAGCACCGCGGGGCGGGAGAAGCCCAGCATCCTTGCCGACGCCATGGAGGCGGTAATCGCGGCGGTGTATCTGGACGGGGGCGTAACAGAGGCGCAAAGGCTAATCGAGCGCCTTTTTCAGGATGAAGAATCCCTTTCCGCCCTCCGTGGGCAGGATGATAAGGGCCTTTTGCAGGCGTACACGCAGGCGCATGATATGGGCCTGCCCGAATATACAATCGTGGAGCAAAGCGGCCCGGCGCACGACCGCCGCTTTATCACCGAGGTCAGCGTAGCCGGCAAAGCCGTGGCGCGCGGCCGCGGCCAAAGTAAAAAGGCGGCGGAGCAGGCGGCGGCCCGCCTGGCGCTGGAAACGCTGAAAGGGGGATGCGAATGAGGCTGAGCAAGCTGGAAATCTACGGCTTCAAGTCCTTCGCCAAGCGCACCGAAATTGTATTCCCCCAAAACGTCACCGGCATCGTAGG
>JAQUXV010000469.1 GCA_028692205.1 Eubacteriales bacterium | reverse complement strand
ATGCGTCCGGCAGCCAGGTATGGAAGGGGAAAAGCCCGCTTTTAATGCCCAGACCTACGCAGAAAAGCCCGATCACAACCGTAATCGGCAGTCTGTATTCGCCGGTTTCCACCAGCTTTGCCAATGCAGTATGAATGTTTTCCATCAGCAGGTGCCCGGTTAAATCATACAGCAGCGCAATCGCCAGCAGCAGCAGGCCGGAACCCAGAAGGCTCATAATCATATACCGCATGGCGGCGACCATCGTATGCCCGACCTGACGCGCCGTGATCAGCGTACAGGAGACAAGCGTCAGAATTTCGATAAAAACATACGCGGTAAACAGGTCGTTGGTGTAAATCAGCGCCATCAGCGCCGCCAGCGCCAGATCGAGCATCACGTAAAACAGATGCTGCTTTTTAACATCCACCTGTTCTTCCAGCTTATGCAGACCGCCGAGAACGGACAGCAGCATAACCACGCTCAGGATTACCGCCGCGAGCGCTTCCAGCACGCCGGCGCGAAGCTCGTTGCCCCACGGCGCGGGGAAATGACCCATCATGTAGGTGTAACTTTGGCCGGATGCGGAAAGAAAAGAAAGCAGCCAGATATTCAGCCCAAGCACCGCCGCAGAAAGCCCGACGGTGAGCCACTTGGCGACGCGGCGCGGGAGCATGGCCGATAGAAAGCCGCACACCATGGAAAGCATGATGCTGAAAAACGGCACGTTCTGTACAAACTGCATCAGTCGTCTTCCCCTTTCATGCGCAGGGTGATCCGATCGATATCCAGCGTATGATAGCGACGATAGAGGCGGATGGTCAACGAAAGCATAACCGCCGTCACGCTGACCGAGACGACGATGCCGGTGAGCACCAGCCCGCTGGGAACGGGGTTGATATACGCCGCGGAAGAAACTGCTCCGTTTTGGGCCGCGATAGGGGCGGTGCGCCCGGTAATGAAGCCCTGCGCCGTTAAAAAAAGGTATACGGCCGTATCCATGATATTGAGGCCGATGATTTTTTTAATCAGGTTGCCGTGCAGCAGCAGCGTCGTAAACCCGATGCCGAACAGCAGCACCGCCACTACGAGGTCCAGATGGTCCAGCAACGTTTTCAGCATCGTTAAATTCCCCCCTTACGGAACAGGGTATAAAAGGCATACATCGTACACATGACAATCAACCCGACGCACAGGTTGAGCGGCAGGATAAACCCGGCGGAAAAAATGGCGCCCGGAATCCCTGCGGAAACTCCGCTTTCCAGATGGTTTGCGCCGGTGTAGAACGAATAGCTCTTCAGCCCCGCGTAGGTGAGCAACGAAAGGAACGTAATCCACCGAAAGGTGTTGAAGGTCATAAACCGTTCGGTTTTGGCAAAGCCGAAAGCGTTCAGATAGAGGATCAGCCCCGCGCCCATGATAGCGCCGCCGCTGAAACCCCCGCCGGGGCTTAGATGGCCGTTCGCAATCACATACAGCCCGAACAGCAACACCACAGGCACCAGCGCACGCGCGGCAAACTGCAAAATCTGGTCGTTCTTCGGCTCGTGATGGCGATCGTCATATTCGGCTTCCAGCCAGGTTTTGGTGGGCTGGCCGTTGGCACAGTCGTTCAGCTTCATCAACAGCAGCACCGCACATGCCGCGGTAAACAACACCGTGGACTCGCCAAAGGTATCAAAAGCGCGGTAATCCAGTATCATACCCGTTACCATGTTCAGCGCGCCGGTTTCGGCCGGGCCGTCTTCCAGATAGCGGCGGGATACCTCGTTGTTCAGCGGATTGTTCGCCGCGCCCAAAGGCGGAAGCGCGCTGACCGTCCAAAGCAGCGAAAAGATGATGCCGCCGCCGATCAGCACCGCCAGAAAACGGTAGATGTGTTTTAACAGCTTTAACCCCGAGGTAAAGGACCATTCATGCACCCGCAGGTAAAGCCTGTGCTCTTCTTCCCAAGCGGAAAGGCGCTTTTGTTCCCGCTGGCTTTCCAGCGCCGCAAACGCCTCGGGCGAGCGCTCGGCGCGGTCGAGCGTTTCTTCGCTCAGCGCGGCGATACCGGCCTTGTCCAGCGGGCTTTCGCTGTTGAGCAGCCACCGGGAGAATTTACCGGTCATTCTCTTCATCCCCCTTGATGGCATGGATCTTTTTAAGCGTAATAAAGAAAAGAATGCTGGTTACGCCCGCGCCGACGGCAGCCTCGGTAATGGCGAGATCCGGCGACTGGAGCAGAATCCAGACAATGCTCATCAGCAGGCTGTATGCCATGAAGATCACGACAGAGGTCAGCAGATTGCGACTCAGGCAGGTAGCCACGGCGCAAACCAGCAAAAAAACCAGCACGATGATGGTGAACAGGTTCACAGACGACGCACCTCCATCCAATCTTCCAGATGATCGTCGGTCGTTACTTCCAGACGGGCGATCAGGTGGCTGCCGGTCGGGCTGGTGATCCACAGAAAGAGAACCGTCAGCGCCATTTTCAGGATGCTCCACCCGTCGTTACAGCTGATGCACAGGCCGGTGATTACCAATAAAAGCCCGAGAGAATCGCCCATGGAGGCCGCGTGCATACGGTTAAGCACATAACGAAAGCGGTACTGGCCTACCACGCCGACCGCGAGCACAAACAACCCAAACAATAGAAAAAGCGCTGTTAAGCCGAAACGAATCCACTCAAGCATTGGGTTCGCCTCCC
>JAQUXV010000468.1 GCA_028692205.1 Eubacteriales bacterium | reverse complement strand
TGCTGGGCCGACAACCTGTTTCTGGATCAAAAAACCCGCCGTGACGGGTACGTGGAAGAAACCTATTCCGGCACGGTAAAGGCAGGCGAAACCGCAAGGCTGGAAAAGTACGCGCTTTGTTTTACCAGCCGCGATTATGATGAAAGCCTGCTGATGACCATGGCGCTGAAGGCGGCGGGGCGCGCGCGTGAGGTGGGCTACGAGGCGCATTATGACGCGCATATTTCCGCGTGGAAGGCGCGCTGGGCTGCCTGCGACGTGCAGATTACCGGCGACGACCGTGCGCAGCAGGGGATTCGTTTTAACCTGTTTCAGCTGCTCAGCACCTATTCCGGCGACGACGCGCGCCTGAACATCGGCCCGAAAGGGTTTACCGGCGAAAAATACGGCGGCGCGACCTATTGGGATACCGAAGCCTTCTGCCTCCCGGTTTATATGGCGATCGCCGGTCAGGATGTGGCCAGACAGCTGTTGCTGTACCGCCATATGCAACTGGCGGGCGCATACCACAACGCGAAAATGCAGGGGCTGCAGGGCGCGCTGTACCCGATGGTTACCTTTACGGGTGTGGAATGCCACAATGAGTGGGAAATCACCTTTGAGGAAATTCACCGCAACGGTGCGATCGCCTACGCGATTTTCAATTACGTCACTTATACCGGCGACGAACAATATCTTTATGCCGAGGGGCTGGATGTGCTTTGCGGCATCGCGAGGTTCTATGCCGACCGCGTTCACTTCAGCAACCGCGCTGGCCGGTATATGATCCACGGCGTTACAGGCCCGAACGAATACGAGAATAACGTAAGCAACAACTGGTACACAAACCGCATCGCTTCCTGGAGCATCGAATATTTCTGCAACGCCTGCGAAAAAGCGTCTGCCGAAAGACTGGAAAAGCTTACCATAACCGATACGGAGCTTGACCATATGCGGGATATTGTTTCACGGATGTACTATCCCAGCGACAGGGAATTGGGCATTTTTGTGCAGCAGGATACTTATCTGGATAAAGATTTGAAGCCCGTTTCCGAAATCCCGCCGGAACAGCGCCCCATTAACCAGCATTGGTCCTGGGATCGTATTCTGCGTTCCTGCTTCATTAAACAGGCGGATGTGCTGCAGGGGATCTATTTCCTCGATCATCTTTATGATTTGGACACGAAGAAGCGCAATTTTGACTTCTACGAACCTATGACGGTGCATGAAAGCAGCCTCTCCCCCTGCGTACACAGCGTTCTGGCTGCGGAGCTCGGCTACCGCGCCAAAGCAATGGAGATGTATCGCCGCACCGCGAGGCTGGATTTGGACAACATCAATAACGATACGGACGACGGTCTGCACATCACCAGTATGACCGGCAGCTGGCTTGCCATCGCGCAGGGGTTTGCGGGAATGCGAACGGTGAACGGCCTGAGCCTGAACCCGTTCCTGCCGGAAGACTGGCGCGGGTACGCGTTCCAGTTTAATTACCGGGGAAGAATCATCCGGCTGGAAGTAACGCCGGGAGAAGCAAAGGCAGTACTTACCAGCGGCGAGCCGCTGCAAATTCTGCTCTGCGGCGAAAGCTACACCCTTTCGGATACGGTATCGCATACGATTCAGTAACAAACGGCCTCCGGCGCTATCATACGCCGGAGGCTGCTGCTTTATTCGGTTATTATGGTTGGAGAGTTCTTTATTTGCCGGGCTTGATCTCCGGAGCGTCCAGTCGGGCGGAACCATCCTTGTCTAAAAAGAACACGGCAACTGTTCCGGGGCCGGAGTGCGAACCGATGATCGGGCCGATCTGGGAGATCATAATCTCCGGCACATGCAGCTTCTTTTTCAGCCGTTCGGCCAGCCATTGCGCGTCTTCTTCGCTGTCCCCATGGCTGATAAAAATCATCTGTTTGTCGGGCTCCAACGCGTCTTGCTCGGTCTTTTCATAAAGCTCTTTCAGGCTTCTCTTGCGGCCCTGCACCTTAACACGCGGCAGCAGGCGGCCCAGCGGATCGACGTTCAAGACCGGCTTAATGTTCAGAATAGTCCCCAGATACGCGCTTGTCGCCGACAACCGGCCGCCGCGGTGCAAAAAATGAAGGTCGGTTACCGTAAACCAGTGAATCACGCGTATGGCGTTGTCCTGAACCCACTGGTAGGTTTCTTCAATGGTATGGCCCGCGTCGCGGTACTGAAGGGCGTAATGGACAAGCAACCCTTCCCCCATGCTGGCGCTTCGGGTGTCGAAGATAAACAGTTTCCGTTCGGGATACTTTTGTTTCAGCTCGTTTTCGGCCGCTTTCGCGGTCAGGTACATGCCGCTCAGGCTGCTGGAAAACACCAATACCAGCAGATCGTTGCCCTGTTCCAAAATCGGCGACAGATTTTCGACCCATTCGTTTTGCGTCACCTGGAACGTGGTGGCAACCTGGCCTTCCTGCAGGCAGCGGTAAAAGGAGCGAATCTCATCCGGAAGCGCGTGATCCGTCAGCCGGATCTCATGCACATGACCCTCAATTTGATACGACATGGGAACGATATAAAGGTCCCTCTGCTTTTCAATATAGCCTGCGGGTAAATCACAACATGCGTCCGTAGCAATCCAGAACGACATGCCACTACCTCCTTATAACATAGGTTTCACCTGGATTAAATCTAATAATAACAAAATCCATATCATCCGTCAACGGAATT
>JAQUXV010000047.1 GCA_028692205.1 Eubacteriales bacterium | reverse complement strand
GCGTGCTCGCCCCTTGCAGATAGGTAAGGATGTCCATGGTTGTACCGCCTTTCTTTACGGTAAGGGTCGCGGGCGCACAAAAACCACATCTTCCGCGCGCGGCGACGATGCCACTATTATACGCTCCGCAGGGCCAAAGAACCAGTTGTTCTTTGGAAATTCCTCTTTATTTACCTTATGAAAAGTGAAAGGGAAATGCACGCTGCCCGTGTGCAAAGGGAAGGGGAGTCGCACCTGCGGGTGCGAGCAGGGGCTTTCCGCTCGCCCCTGCGCCCTTCGGGCCCTGTTGGGCTCTTTTATGTTGTGCCATCCGGCACACAGAAAGGGGATGTGCTTGCGAGCACAACGAAGGGCCATGCCTGTGGGCAGGGAAAGGAGTCGCACCTGCGGATGCGAGCAGGGGCTTTCCGCTCGCCCCTGCACCCTTCGGGCTTGCAGTCGGGCAAGGGGCGCGGTGCTTCCTCTCGGAGTACAGGATAGTCGTCCGCCGACACCACGGATGGCAGAGTAACAATGCTTTACAGAAGCATCCGTGGTATCGGCGACCGACAAGCCTGTCCATCCTGCGAGGGAGCACCGCGCCCCTGAAGCAACAATCTGCAAGCGGAAGAAAAATCGGCTGTCAAACATGTGAAGAAATGTGATGACAGCCGTATTATAATGGTAATGTACTGTGGATCTGTTTCTACATGTCCATTGTACTTTGGGCCAATATGGATAGCCATTTTCCCCTATCGCCTGGCGGCAAGCAAGGCGGGACGCGAAAGAGTTCGCTCCGCAGGATGGACAGGCTTGTCGGTCGCCGCTGCCGCAGCGGCGGTGGACGACTATCCTGTACTCCGAGGGGCGACCCTTTCGCGCAGCCCGCCGCCAACGCAGGCGACCCGAAGGTTACCAAAGGGCGAGCGGAAAGCCCTTTGGTGCGTCCGCAGACGCATACCCCTGTCCATGCTTGCGAGCATGGACCTTTGGCCGCACCCGCAGGTGCGAAATCCCCCTGCCCGTGTGCCGAACGGCACAAAAAAAGGCGCAAGATGCGCCCGAAGGCTCCCAAAGGGCGAGCGGAAAGCCCTTTGGCCGCACCCGCAGGTGCGAACCCCCCCTGCGCGCAAGGAACCTCCAAAGAACCATGGGTTCGTTGGCCTTACGGCGTTTGACATCCCTACCGGTTGCAGATACAATGAGCGTGTGCGGGCGGCCTGTGGGACAAACCGCACGGAATGCAGCAACACCGCCGGGCATATGGCCCGCAGGAAGGTATAGGATGATGAAAGCCAAACAAAGTCTGGCGATTTTAGGCAGCACCGGCAGCATCGGTACGCAGGCGTTGGATGTGGCCGCCCGGCACAGCGACCGCTTTTCGGTCGTCGCACTGGTGGCGCGCAGCAGCCGCGAAAAGTTGTTTGAACAGGTGCGGCGTTTCCGCCCGGTGATGGCCGGGCTGACGGACGAACGTTTTTCGATGGCGGATGTGCCGGAGGACCTGCGCTTTTGCCGCTGGGTGTTCGGCGAAAACGCGCTTACCGAGGCGGCGGCCCTGCCCGAGGCCGATGCGGTGCTGGTGTCCGTGGTGGGCATGTGCGGGCTGGAAAGCGTGCTGCGCGCGCTGAAGCACCGTAAGCGCGTGCTGCTGGCCAACAAAGAGGCGCTGGTGGCGGGCGGCAAGCTGGTGATGGCGGCCGCCAAAGAGGCGGGCGAGCATTCCCTGCTGCCGGTGGACAGCGAACACAGCGCCATTTTCCAATGCTTGCAGGGGGCGGGCGGCAACCCCGTCGACCGCATCTACCTCACCTGTTCGGGCGGCCCTTTCCGCACGTGGGAAAAGGCGGCAATCGATCAGGCGACGCGGGAGCAGGCGCTGAAGCACCCCACCTGGACCATGGGGCAGAAGATCACCGTAGACAGCGCCACGCTGTTCAACAAGGCGCTGGAGATGATCGAGGCCGGGCATCTTTTCGGGGTAACGCCGGAAAAGATACAGGTGCTGATCCACCCGCAAAGCGTGGTTCACAGCGCCGTGGGGTTTGCGGACGGGGCGGTGATCGCCCAACTGGGCACGCCGGATATGCGCCTGCCCATCCTGTACGCCATGGCCTATCCCGATCGCCTGCCCACAGGCGGCGAGCCGCTGGACTTTTTCTCTTTGAAGGAGCTTACGTTTGAGCGGCCGGACCCCGTGCGCTTCCCCTCGCTACGGCTGGCGCAAACCTGCATGGTTGCGGGCGGCGCGGCCTGCTGTGTGCTTAACGCCGCCAACGAAGTGGCGGTGAACCGGTTTTTACAATTGTCCGGCGGGAACGGCATGGCCGTAGGGCGAATTTATGCCGTTGTGGAGGAGACGCTCCAGCGCGTGGGCGACCTGCCCGCGGATACGCTGTCGCAGGTGCTGGAGGCCGACCGCATCGCCCGCGAAACGGCGGCCTCGCTGCTGGGCAATAGCTGAACACGCTTCGGCCGCCTGCGAAAACGCGTTTTTCTAGTTGCGCGGTGAGTATGCTGAAAAAGGCGCGGCGCTTGCCGGACGGGAACGGGCCGAAGAAAACGGCTGAACCCGGCGCGCGTTTTCCGCAACAGTTTGGATAGGTTCTTCAAAGCGCGGAGCAGATGCCGCTGCGATGCCCGCAAAGGGGTTTGCTCTGCGTAACGGATACCACCGGGAGGATGGAACATGACGATTATTTACATTCTGTTGGCCATCGTGCTGCTGGGCGTTTTGATTACGGTGCATGAGTTCGGCCATTTTATCGCCGCACGGCTTACCGGCATCGCCGTGAAGGAATATGCCGTAGGGCTGGGGCCGAAGCTGTTTCAGTGGAAAAGTAAAAAGCATGAGACGCTTTTTACCCTCCGGCCGATTCCCATGGGCGGTTACTGCATGTTTTACGGGGATGAAACCGACCAGCAAAACGCCGACGATCCCCGCGCGTTTGATAAAGCGCCCGTGTGGAAACGGATGCTTACGGTGTTCAGCGGCCCGCTGATGAACTTCGTGCTGGCGTTTGTGCTGGCGGTCGTGCTGATGGCCGGGTACGGCCTCACGGTTGCGCAGCCCTATGTGGACAGCGTGGAGGCGGGCATGCCCGCGGCGGCCGCGGGCCTTGAAACGGGCGATGTGCTGACCGCCGTCAACGGCGAGGCGATTCCCGTGGGAGACGCGAGCGCGCTTTCCAATGTGATAGACAGCCTGCCGACGGGCGGCAGCCTAACGCTGACCGTTCAGCGCGGAGATGAGACGCGGGAGGTTGCCCTTACCCCCACGTGGGATGAGGCGGAACAGCGCAACCGGATCGGCGTCGGCATCAAGGCGTACGCAACGCTGTCATCCGTCCAGGTTATTCCCGCGGCATGGAATGGCTGCGTATATGCGTCCACCGCGATACTGGACGCGCTTGGCAAACTGGTAACCACCGGCGAGGGCGCGGGCGACGCGGCGGGGCCCATCGGGGTTGTGCAGCTGGTGGCGGAGGAAACGCAAAAGGGCGGGTTCGAAATCTTCCTGAACCTTGCGGTGATCATCAGCATCAACCTGGGGCTGTTCAACCTCCTGCCCATTCCGGGGCTGGACGGCAGCCGCCTGGTGTTCAACCTGATCGAGGTGGTGCGCCGCAAGCCCGTAAACCGCAAAATAGAAGCCACGGTACATCTGGTGGGTTATGTGCTGCTGTTGGGGTTGATGGTGTTTTTCACCTTCCGGGACGTGGGGCGCATTTTCGCCGGCTGATCGTGTTATCCAAATTGAAAAGGTTGCCTGTTGCGGGGCATTGCCGCACCATGTTATAATCATTTGTAACAAACCGGCCCCGGCCGGTGCGCGCCTGCGTACGCGCAAGGAGGATCGGGTTGATGAAGGTCGTCCGCAAGGAAAACTGGAAACAAAATCTCAACGTGCCCAACGCGTTATCCGCGCTTCGTCTGTTGTTGATTCCGTTATACATCGTTTTATTTGTGCACGGCCTGAAATACCAGGCTTTGTTTGTGTTTTTGGCCGCGTCGCTGACCGATATGCTGGATGGGATGATTGCGCGCCACTATCACCTGATTACCGATTTGGGCAAGCTGATGGATCCGTTGGCCGACAAGCTGATGGTGCTGACGGTGCTGTTCAGCATGGCGATCGGCAACGACGCCATTCCCGCGGTTGTGCCGTGGCCCGCGGTGTGCATTGTGCTGGGCAAGGAAGTGCTTTTGATGTTGGGCGGGCTTCTGATGCTCCGGCGCAACATCGTGGTGTATTCCTCCATGATCGGCAAGGTGGCGCATTGCTTGTTTATCGCCGGGCTGACCGCCACGTTTTTCCACGAATGGCTTTTGGTGCGGTTTACCGGCTGGGTGATGACCCCGGACCTGATTTTGCTGTGGTCGGCGGTCGCCTGCACATTGGCCGCGATGACGTTTTATGTGGCGGATTCGCTGCATAAGCTTGGAAAACCCGCGCGGTAGGCGCATCTCCGAGAAAAAGGACTTTCAACTTCGATGATGGGGCGGCAGGGGGTTCGCTTGCGGGCGAAACATCCCTCGCCGCCTTTGCGTATCGGCAGCGAAAGCTTTCCGGCGTGCGCCGGTGAAAGCGCTTTGCGGAGACTGCGGCAAAGCACGGCAGATTCGGGCTTGAAAAGGCGTGGGAAAGGCGGTACCGCTTCAAGGGCTTTTCATGAGGGTGCGGCGTGAGGGTGCAGCGATGCGCGGGTGTGACAGGTGTGCGAAGGATAGTGCTTCGGCACACGCTTGGAATGGACAGCGGAACGCTTGAAAGCGAAACGATTCTATGGCGAGCCTGTCAGCAGAAAAAAGCAGTGCGGCGATGTGCGACTGTGACAGGCGTGAAGGACTGTGCTTCGGTTCACTCTTGAAGCGGACAGGAGAGCGCCTGAACGCGAAACGTCTTCGGGGCGCGCCTGCCGGCGTGTAAAATGAACGGGCGGGGCCGCCTGCGGCTTGCGAAAGAGGCATCGGCATGGTATCATCGTTTCATGCGCGAAAAACGCGCTGAAAGGGGCTTGGAACGGCGTGGTGAAACTTACGGCTGCGGGGCACGGGCATCTGCTCGCCATCGGTACGATTATCGTCTGGGGCGAAACGTTCATCTCCTCCACCGTGGCGCTGCGCACGCTTTCCCCCATCGAACTGCTTGCGGCCCGGATGCTGGTGGCGATTCTGGCGCTGTTGGTGATCGCGCCCCGTCGGCTGAAGCTGAAAAGCCGGAAGCACGAATGGTATCTGATGGGCGCGGGCCTTTCCGGCGTAACGCTTTACTTTCTGTTTGAGAATCTGGCGTTAACGTACACCAGCTCCGCCAACTGCAGCGTCATCGTTTCCACGGCGCCGTTTTTTGTGGCGGTCGCCGCGCGCCTGTTTTTGAACGAAGCGAAATTGAGCCGCTCGTTTTTCATCGGTTTTGCCATCGCCATGGCCGGGGTGTGCATGGTCAGCTACGCGGGCCACAGCCTGAAGCTCAACCCGCTGGGGGACGCGCTTTGCATTCTGGCGGCGATAATGTGGGCGGCCTACTGCGTTTTCATCCGCAAGCTGGAAGGCTACGGCTACAATATGCTGCTGCTTACCCGGCGTATTTTCGTTTACGGGCTGCTGTTTCTGGTTCCGGTTGCGGCGGTGTTCGGCTTTTCCGTTACCCCCGCGGATATCCTCAACCGGGATACGCTGCTCCATGTGCTGTTTCTGGGGCTGGTCGCCAGCGCCCTGTGCTTTGTAACGTGGAACATCGCCGTGCGGTTGATCGGCCCTGTGAAAACCAGCGTATACATCTACCTGGTTCCGACGGTCACCATCGTGTGCGCCCGGGTGGCGCTCAACGACGCCATTCATCCGCTGGCGCTGGCCGGGGCGGGGCTTACGCTGGTGGGGCTGGTCATCAGCCAGCGCCGCGGGCGTGTGGAAGCCGAGTAGATGGCAATTGCCGGGAAGTGTGCTATAATAAGATGCGTTTTATGCAGAGCGGCGCGTAAACCGGCGCGGCGGATGCTTTTGCTCTGCGAATAAACTTGCGGGTTTGCCTTTGCCCGGCGGAAAATACGCGGGCTGAAAGGCGTTAGTGAGTCTTGTCCCCCCGACTGCGCCGGTGGCGGAGGGCGCGGGGACGTAACGTGGCTGGAAATCGTAAGCGGGAGGTACGCCAATGTTTGGACGGTTTATGAATAACTATTTCTACGGGAAAAGCGGCAAAGGCGATTATACAAAAGAAGATTTGCCCGGCACCCGTTCGCAGCTCTTTTGGGAAACGCTGCGCACGCGCCTCAGCGGACTGATGCGCCTGAACCTGATCTACATGTTTGCGTGGCTGCCCGCGATTGCGGTGATGGTTTATTATCTGATGATGATGTACTCGGCTACGGTAAACCTGGCGGACCTGCAAACGCAGCTGGAAGCGGGCACCCTCGCCGTGGCGGATTATGCGGCGCAGCAAGCCCTGTACGGGGACGCGATCAAAGCTATCGCGCTGCGCGGGCTGCTGTTTCTGGTGCCGGCGCTGGCGATTACCGGCCCGTTTACGGCGGGCATCAGCCTTGTAACGCGCAACTGGGCGCGCGACGAGCACGCCTTCCTGTGGTCCGATTTTAAGGACGCCCTGAAGGAGAACTGGAAGCAGGGGCTGCTGACCAGCGTCATTACGGGCTTTGTGCCGATGATCACCTACGTCTGCTGGATTTTTTACGGCGAAATGGCGCAAACCAACACGCTCTTTATCGTTCCGCAGGTGCTTACGCTGCTGCTGGCGCTTCTGTGGATGATGAGCCTGATGTACACCTACCCCATGATGGTCACCTACACCCTGCGGTATCGCGATTTGCTTCGCAACAGCTTCCTGCTCACCATCGGGCGGCTGCCGGTAACGGTGGGGCTGAAACTGCTTTCCTGCGTGCCGGTGGTTATCGCGGTGGTTGTGAGCGTGGTAACGCCCTATTTCCAATGGGCGCTGCTGGCCTGCATCCTGTATTACGTGCTGATCGGGTTTTCGCTCAGCCGCTTCGTGGGGGCCAGCTACTCCAACGCGGTGTTTGACAAATACATCAACATCAAAATCGAGGGCGCGCAGGTGAACCGCGGCCTGTATGTGGAACCGGACGACGATGACGACGACGAGGACGACGTTCCTCCCGAAGCCTGACGGTAATTTATCAACTGAGGTGACGTTTTTGTATACTGCCTTCGCAGCCGTCTATGACCGGCTGATGGCCGACGTGGACTATCCGGCGTGGGCGAGCTTTTACCAGGGACTGCTTTCGATGTACGGTCTGATGAGCGGCAAGCTTTGCGAGTGCGCCTGCGGCACCGGCGGCATCACCATCCCGCTGGCCGGAATCGGCTACCAGATGACCGGCGTGGACATTTCCGACGAGATGCTTTTTGAAGCCAGCCAGAAGGCGCGCAAAGCCGGCGCGATGATCCCCTTCGTAAAGCAGGATATGCGCGCTTTGCGCCTGCACCGAAAAATGGACGGCGTGCTTTGCACCTGCGACGGCGTTAATTATCTGCCGACGGAGGCGGACGTGCTCGCCTTTTTCAGCGCCGCGTGGACGGCGCTGCGCCCGGGCGGCGCGCTGGCTTTCGACGTCAGCACTCCCTATAAGTTCAAACATGTTCTGGGCAACCATTTTATCGGGGACGAAACGGCGGATGTCGCCTACCTGTGGAAAAACACGTACGACGCGCATACGGTCAGCGTGCGGATGGACCTGTCCATCTTTGTGCGGCAGGAGGGCGAAACCTACCAGCGCGTAAGCGAACGGCAGACGCAGTACGCCTATCCGTTTGAAACGCTGAAAGCGCTGCTTTTGCAGGCGGGTTTTGCGGATGTGCGCCTGTTTGGGGACGGCACTTTCGCGCCGCCTTCGCCCACGGAGCAGCGCTGGCATATTGCCGCGCGCAAGCCGCCGCCGCCTGAGGAAGCCTGATTCCGAACCGGGGCCGGGGCGATCCGGCCCGAAACCGCCGCGGACGAACGCGTCCGCTTCGCAAAGGAGCAAATATGGAGGACATCCTTTTACATTTTACCCTGATGGACGGCGCCGTACGCGGGCTGATTATCCGCTCCACCGACACGGTGCGGGAGGCGCAGCGCATCCATCAGGCGTCGGCGGTGGCCGCCGCGGCGCTGGGCCGCGCGCTGACCGGCACGGCCATGCTGAGCTCGACCCTGAAAGAGCCGGGCGCTTCCGTGACCCTCACCATCGACGGGGACGGCCCGCTGGGCAAGCTGATTTGCATTGGCGACGGCCAAAGCGTGCGCGGGCTGGTCACCGACCCGGCTGTCCGCCTGCCCCTTCGGGACGGCAAGTTGGATGTGGGCCGCGCGGTGGGGCGGCACGGGCGTATGAGCGTGGTGAAAGACCTGCGGCTTAAAACCCCCTACATCGGCCAGGTGGAGCTGAAAAGCGGCGAGATCGCGGAAGATCTGGCCTACTATTATGTGCAAAGCGAGCAAAGCCCTTCGCTGGTCAGCCTGGGCGTGATCGCCTCGGACGAGGAGGTGGCGTCCGCGGGCGGCGTGCTGTTGCAGCCGCTGCCGGGCTGCCCTTCCACCGTGATCGACCAGCTGGAACTGCGCTCCCCCATTTTTGGGGACATTGCGCCGGAACTGCGGCACGAAACACCCGAACAGCTGATGCAGCGCTGGTTTCACGGGCTGAACCCCGTAAAGCTGAAGGAAACGCCGCTTGGCTACCACTGCCCCTGCTCCCGCGAACGCACGGAGCGCGCGCTGATCTCGCTGGGCGAAGCGGAAATTAAACGGATGATCGCCGATGAAACGGAGGGCGCGGAACTGGTTTGCCATTTTTGCAACCAGAAATACGCCTTCACCACGCGCGATCTGCTGAAAATCCTCAACCGGATCGTTTAGGCAAGCGCCGAAAAACAGCCCGCCGCGCCTGCGGCGATGGAATGGAATCGGGGGGGTTCTTTAGCGGGATGGCCGCACAACCGCTATACGGTTACCACGGCGGCAGAACGCTGGCGAGAGGGGTGCAATAAGCCCGGCAGGCCGAAGGGGCCGCCGTTTGGCGGCGCTTGTAAACGCGGGCGATGCGGGTGACCGCCGTGGCTGCGAACCCGGCAGACCGCGCTGGCGGCATGCGGGTTTTCCCCTCCGGGCGCGCGGCGCTGCCAAACGACCGCAACTTTTTCTTGTTTTTTTACCCCGGATGCTTCCAAAGGAGTTGCTAAATGAGCATCAAAGCCGGAGAAATTGTGAAACTGCAACGCTCCCCCGCTTACTGGGTGGGCCGCGCCGATCGCCACCGCCGCCAGGGCAACCGCAGGCGCGCCGCGGCGCTTTTGCGGCACGCGCTCACGCTTTCGCCCGCGGACAGCGAACTCCGTATGGAATACGCGCGCACCCTGCAGGAAATGGAGTGTTACGAGGCCAGCAACCGCGCCGCTTTCGGCGCGCTTACGCTCAACCCCCGGCGCTACGCCTGCTACGGGCTGATCGGGCGCAACATGCTTGCGTTGGGTTACGAGCAGGAGGCGATGGACGCGTTTTCCCGCTACCTGTGGGCGGTAAAGCGGGATGGCGCGGCTCCGGAATACGACGAGGAACTGGATGAGCTGGAAGAAGCGGAAAGCGAGCGCACGCGTTTCCAATCCCGCTACGAAACACAGTTGAACATTGCCGGGCGCAGGCTGGCGACCGGGGATTTCGCGCGCGTGGAGCGCGCGCTGAACCGCGCGAAGCCCGCCCAGACGTTTGACGAGCGATACGACTCGCTGCGTTCTCTGCTGCTGCAGGCGCAGGGGGACGCGCGGGGGGCCGTGCGCAGCGCGAAACGCGCCTGCCGCAAAGTACCCTCCAGCCCGCGCGCGCGCTGCGCGCTGGCGGGCGCGTACAGCCTTGCGGGCAAGCGCGCCCGAAGCGCGTCGGCGCTGCTGGCGGCGGCCCTGTACTGCCGAAGCACGCAGGACGAGCAGCTGTTTTGCTATTCCGCGGTTAGCCTGGGCTTTCCGGAACTGGCGCTGTGCGTGCTACGGCGCGCGCTGAAGCAGAGCCCCGACCGCCTGCCCGCCATTTTCAACACCAGCGTGATTATGCTGAAGCTGGGCCGTATTGCCGATGCCGAACCGTTGATCCACCGCTGCCGCGATCTGGACCCGACGGATATACCGGCCCGCTGCACCAGCCGCACTATCGAACAGTGGCGGGTGCTGGAGCTTACGCCCCATCAGGTGAGCTACGCCGCCAAGGCGCTGCCGTTTTACCCCCTGCTTTCCCCCGCCGAGCGGAACGACTGTATGGCGCAGCTCGCCAAGGCGCTGGCTGCGGGCACCGAAAAATTCTGCGCCCGGCTACAGGAGGACCCGTATCTTTACAACCTGTTTTTATTTGAGCTGGGCGACCCCGAGCATCAGCTGGGGCGGCTGATCCCGATGGTGATGCCGCACCTGCCCAATGATTTTGCCGAACGCCTGCTGCGGGAAACGCTTGTGCAGCAGACGCCGGACGACGACGTGAAGCGCTATGCCGCCGCGGCCCTGATGAAGCTGGGCGCAAAGCCGCCGTTTGTGGTGTGGCACGCGGGGCGCATTGCCGAGATCGACCCTTCCGTGCAGAACCGCCGGGATACCGATATGTCCCGCATGATGCTGGTGCGCCGCATGGCGGATATTCAGCGCGCCAACGGCGACCCGCGCCTGATGACGCACGCGCTGTTCATCCTGTACCAAATCGGCCCCAAACGGCGCGAAAAGGTGATCCGGGATACGATCGGGGTATTCCGCACCGCAATGCAGCAGCATTATCTGTTAACCTACGGCCTGCCGGAAAATGAAGCGCTGGATAAGCTGCTGCGGTATAACGCCAACCAGCGCCGCCATGTGCGCGCGGCGTTTCGAAAACTGTGCAAACTGATGCCCCTGCCCGGCAACAAACTGAAATAACCCCCTCAAGGAGGATGCTTATGAAACCCATTGATTTTGACGCCCACTTTACCGACGCGCTCAACGAGTGGATTGAAAAAAACAGCGCCAAACGCATGCGCCCCGAAGAAATGGAGGACGCGGCGCCCGAGTTTTACCTGCAATGGCTGGATACGCCCGCCGACTGGCTGGAGGGCGCGACGCCGAACGCCTATTTCGACCGTTACACCGACGCGGCCGAGCTGACAAAGCTCCTGACCGAATATGTTCGGGAAGAGGTGCCCGTGCCCGATCCGCTGCTGAACCGGCTGGAGGAGCTGGGCGAGGAAGAACCCCTGCTGAAGCTGGTTCGGGACGGGGAAGCCCCCGCGGAGGCGCGCATGTACGCCATGGACCTGCTGCGGCAGATGGAGAGCACCGCCCCGATGGTGGATTATATCCGCTGGCAGGTGGAGCGAGAACAGGATGAGGAGCTGCTGGACAACGCGCTGGAAAGCCTACGCGTTATGGGAGACGCGGTATTCCGCCCCGCGAAGGTAGCTTTTCTGGCGGCGGACGACGCCGGCAGGGAAGCGCTGCTGGATGTGCTGGCCGATGCTCCCGGCGATGACGACGTGCTGAACTTCGCCCTCAAGCAGTTCCACGACTGTAAGGACAAGCGCGCGCTGTACGCGGGCTATCTGGGCAAAATCGGCGACGACCGCGCGCTGGAACCGTTGATGGACGCGGCCGAGGGCGACGATATTTCCTACATCGATTTTATCGAGGTGCGCAGCGCTATTGAGCGGCTGGGCGGTGATGCCCCGGTGCGGGATTTCGCCAACGATCCTACGTACGCGGCGGTCAAACGCCTGCAAAAGCGATAACCGAAAATCCCGTTTGGTGTGTCCCCGCCCTTCAAAAACCGGGGCGGGGCGTTTTGCAACCGGGGGTAACCCGACAGGGCCGGTTTCCGAACGCGACGGGGCAAACGTCCGGTTGCCGGGATAAAAAGCGGCTAAAACGGGCAGCGGCGATGCGTGAGCGGGCAATCGCCGACAGAAAACCGTGCTTTCCGCGTTGGAAAAAGGCGATACATCCATACCCAAGAACCCCGATTACAGGGTTTTTACAACCGCGATTTCATTTTTTCGCGATTCAATGCTATACTACCCGTGGACGTGCTGAAAGCGGCACGCCACGCGACAGGGGAAATTGGAATTTCCCATTATTGGAGGAACAATGATTACACTGGAAGAGGTTAAAAAGAACGAGAGCATCCGCGCGCTGGTAAAGGCGGGCAACCGCTATCTGGAAGCGCTGGGCTTTACCGACCATGGGCCGAGGCACCTGAGCTTCGTCAGCCGCACGGCCAGTTACATATTAAAGGCGCTCGGTTACAGCGAGCGGGAGGTCGAGCTGGCGGCCA
>JAQUXV010000467.1 GCA_028692205.1 Eubacteriales bacterium | reverse complement strand
TTACGACGCCAAGAATGCCGTCCACCTGACCAGCCCCCTCTACCGCGATAAGGACGGCTATTGGTACGGCATCTACAAGGGCATTCTGGGCTTCATGGTGAACACCGAAGAATTGGCGCGCCTGGGCCTTGAAGCGCCCCAGGATTGGGACGACCTGCTCAAGCCCGAATACAAGGGCCTGATCTGGATGGCGAACCCCAACACGTCCGGCACGGCGAAGCTTGTGATCAACACCATGGTGCAGATGAAGGGCCATGACGCCGCGATGGAATACCTGAAGGCGCTGGACCAGAACATTGCGCAGTACACCAAGAGCGGCTCCGGCCCCGCCAAGATGGTAGGCCCCGGCGAGTGCGTAATCGGCATCGGCTTCCTGCATGACGGCATCACCCAGATCCTCGCAGGCTACGACAACATCCAGCTGATCCTGCCCGCCAGCGGCACCAGCTACGAAGTCGGCGCGACCGCGATCTTCAAGGGCGCCAAGCATCAGAACGCCGCCAAGCTGTGGGTGGAATACGCCCTTAGCCCCGAGTGCGTCAACCTGGCCAAGAACGCCGAGAGCTATCAGTTCCTGGTGATCGACAATGCCGAGCAGCCCGCCGAGGCGACCGCGTTCGGCTTGGACCCCAACAACACGATCGCGTATGATTTTGAAGACGCCAAAGCGAATACTTCCAAGTATGTGGAAGATTTCTTCACGGCCATTGGCGAGGGCGCGGACAACCGCTTCCAGACCGAGTAATTCTAAAAAATAATCAACTATGGGCGCGGAGGATGACGACGGTCGTCATCCTCCCGCTTATACTGTTGCCACGCCTTACCGCATCCCACCTGCGGCGGTTATACACCCGGTTTTGCCGCAGGGCTTCGGCCCAGCCCCGCTGGAGGATAAAACGCAATCTATCATGCATGAATAATAGGAAGCAGGATTCCAGTTCCGTTCAATCGCAATCTGCTGATTTTCCGGCCCGGCTTTGCCTGCCGGAGCCGAATATTTCAATATAAAAGGGGGCTGCCGCTATGGTTGGAACGCCTTCCCAAAGTAAAAGGCTCGACCGTAAAAAGCTGTTCGGAGACCCCATCATGGTGTCGACCATTGTCGTCCTGTTGATTTTTCTGCTGCTGTTCATTCTGTATCCGCTGGCGACGCTGCTGGTAGACAGTATTTACAGCAAAGAGACCGGTTTTACGCTGGATGTTTTTTCCCGTGTGCTAAGTTTGCACCGCTTCGGCGTGGCGTTTACCAACACGCTTACGCTGGGCATGATCACCGGCGTGGCCAGCACCCTGATCGGCCTTCTGTTCGCCTATGTGGACGTATACATGAAAGTGCGTTCCCGCGTGGTGAAGAAGCTGTTCGACGTGGTGAGCCTGCTGCCGGTGGTGTCGCCGCCGTTTGTGCTGTCGTTGAGCATGATATTGCTTTTCGGCCGCAGCGGCCTGCTGACCCGTACGGTGTTGGGCATTTACAACAGTGAAATCTATGGCCTCAAAGGCATCGCCATTGTGCAGACGCTTACATTTTTCCCCGTCTGTTACCTGATGCTCAAGGGGCTTTTACGCAATATCGACCCTTCGCTGGAGGAAGCCTCCCGCGATATGGGAGCCAGCCGGTGGAAGGTGTTCACTACCATTACGCTGCCGCTTTTGCTGCCGGGCCTGGGCAACGCGTTTCTGGTAACGTTTATCGAGTCTGTGGCGGACTTCGCAAACCCCATGATCATCGGCGGCAGCTACGATACGCTGGCAACCACCATCTACCTGCAGGTGACCGGCGCGTACGATAAGGTGGGCGCCGCCGCAATGGCTGTGGTGTTGCTGAGCCTGACGCTGATACTGTTCTTGATTCAGAAATATTATCTGGAAAAGCGCACCGTGGCGACGCTGACCGGCAAAGCCAGCCGCGCGCGGATGCTGATTACCGATAAAAGCGTAACCCGGCCGCTGACGATTCTCTGCTCCGTTTTCAGCGCGTTCGTGGTGCTGATGTACGTAAGCGTCCCGTTCGGCGCGCTGTTCAAACTGTGGGGGCGCAATTATTCGCTTTCGCTGGTTCACTTTGAATACATTTTCAAATACGGCGGCGGGGCGAGGGCCTTCCGGGATTCGTTTATGCTGTCGATTATCGCCGCGCCCATCACGGCTTTGTTCTCCATGGTGATCAGCTATCTGGTGGTGAAAAAGAAGTTCCGGTCCAAGGCGCTGATCGAGTTTACGAGCATGCTGGCGATGGCCGTGCCCGGCACGGTACTGGGCGTAGGGTACATACGCGGCTATGCCAACGGCCTGTTTGGCACCGGGGTTATGCAGGGGCTGTACGGCACCGGAATGATTTTGGTAATCGTGTTCATCGTGCGCAGTCTGCCGGTGGGCACGCGGAGCGGCATATCGGCCCTGCGGCAGATCGACCGATCCATCGAGGAGAGCGCTTACGACCTTGGGGCCAACAGCGGCAAGGTGTTCATGTCCATAACGCTGCCGCTGATTAAGGACAGCTTTTTCAGCGGCCTGGTCACCACGTTCGTTCGTTCCATTACGGCCATCAGCGCGATCATCCTGCTGGTAACGCCCAAATACCTCCTGATTACCACGCAGATCAACGAATTCGCGGAAAAGGGCAAGTTCGGCGAGGCGTGCGCTTATGCGACCATCCTGATCCTGATCGTGTACGGCTCTATCCTGCTGATGAACCC
>JAQUXV010000046.1:1351-12289 GCA_028692205.1 Eubacteriales bacterium | reverse complement strand
TCCCGGATGTAAAGGAGCGCCGGATACCAGGAGTTCCAATAATCCACCGCGTAGTACAGCGTGATCACCGCGATGGCGGGCAGCGACAGGGGAAGGAAGATCTTGAACAGGATCTGCACATCGTTTGCGCCGTCCAGCAGGGCCGATTCCTCCAGACTGTCGGGAACGCTTAAAAAGAATGTACGCAGGATGATGAGGTTGTAGGTGTTCAGCGCGGTGGGGATGATCATGGACCAGAAGCTGTTGTACAGGCCGACGTTGCGCACCACGAAGAACGTGGGGATGATGCCGCCGTTAAAGAACATCGTTACGATGATAGCCTTCATCATAAAGCCGCGCAGCCGGAACTTTTTCCGGGTAACCACGTAGGCGCCCAGCATGGTCATTACCACGCCGATCACCGTGCCGCCGACCACCATTGCGCAGGTGTTCACAAAGCCGGTAAGGATGTTCGGGTTGGAAAAAGTCATCATGTAGCCCTGCAACGTGTAGGGCTTCAGCGGGGCCAGCAGGCCGCCCTCGTGTGTAAGCAGCGCTTTCGCGTCGCTGAAGGATGCGAATACTGTATACAGGAGCGGATAAACCGTCGCGGCGACCAACAGCAGGATAAACGTAATGTTGAAAACGTTAAACACCTTTTCGCCTACGGTGCGCTGAACGCCATGGCGGTGTTTGCGGGAGGCTGTAATCATGTCATTTCCTCCTTACCATAAGCTGTTTTCGCTGACGCGGCTGGAAATTTTATTGGCAGTGATCAGCAAAAGGATGTTGACAACGGAGTTGAACAGGCCCACGGCGGTCGCAAAGCTGTACTGCATCTTGGTTAAACCGATGCGGTATACGTAACTGCTGAGCACGTCCGCCGTTTCATAGGTCAGGGGGTTATACAGCAGGATAATCCGGTCCCACGACACGCTCATCATGGAACCGATGCGAAGCAGCATCAGAATGACGATGGTGGGTGCGATGCCGGGCAGCGTAACGTGGATCGCCTGCCGGAAACGCCCTGCGCCGTCCACGCGGGCCGCGTCGTACAGCATCGGGTCGATGCCGGTGAGCGCGGCAAAATAAATGATGGAATCCCAGCCGAAGGACTGCCAAACAATGCTGCCGATGAACAGGCCCTGAAAGTATTCGGGCACCGACAGCATGTTTACGCGGTCCATGCCCAGCGCGACGGCCAGGTTGGTCAGTACGCCCGTGCTCTTGGTAAAGTCCACCAGCAGGCCGCAGATGACCACGGTGGAAATAAAATGCGGCATATAGGTAATGGATTGGGAAATCCTGCGGAAACGGGTGCTGCGCACCTCGTTTAACAGAAGCGCGAATAAAATGGGAATCGGGAAGGAGAAAACGAGTTCCTTGATGTTGATTTCCAGCGTGTTGCGCACCAGCCGGGGGAAATAGGTGCTGGAAAAAAAGCTGGAGAAGTGTTTGAGGCCGACCCAACTGCTGCCCAGAATGCCGCGTGCGGGTATGTAATCCTGAAAAGCGATCACGACGCCGTACATGGGCAGGTAACAGAAAATAATATAGTAAGCAATCACGGGGAGCGCCATTAAATAGATGATCGGGTTCTGTACGATATTTTTGAGAATCCCGGGGCGTTTGGGTTTGGCGCGGTCCCGTCCGGCGGCTGCAATCATGGTTGCAATCTCCTTTCGCTGGCAGGGGAGGAAGCCGACTGCCTGTGGCCTGGTGTTTTCAAATAAAAAGCCGGAGGAAAGAGGAAAACTCTCTCCTCCGGCCGGTTGCATACCGTCGCTTGCCGGGTTCGTGCGTCGCTGCACGAGCGCCTTACCGCATGGCGGTTCGGCGGGGCGGAGCCTTTAGGGCGGTGTCCGTCCGGCGCGGCGAAGCCTGCTTAGCGCTGGAGCCAGCGTTCGTAAGCGGCCTGCTGGATCGCTTCGTTTTCTGCCAGACCCATGTCGTACATGGTGGAGACGAAGCTGTCCCAGTTTTCCTCGATGTTCAGGCTGCCGGTGATGAACTTGTAGATCATCTCGTCGCTGTAGGTTTCGATGTCCACCTGATTATTGGTGTACACCGTATCCTCTTCCACCGTACGGGAGACGGAGGAAGGCAGGCGGCCGGAACGGTCATACGTCTTGTAGCTCCACTCGTCCCAGCAGGTCTGGCACATCGGATCGGAATATTCGAAGCTTTCCGGGCCTTCCAGAAGCTGGAGCTGGAAGATCTGCAGGGTGTACTTATGGCGAATGGTCTCGTACGGCCAGTCGGGATTGTCCATGATCGCGTTGCCGTAGGACAGCGTGCCGTCGTCGTTCTTCACGTACGTGGTGGTGCCGTCTTCCTGTTCGCCGGTGCCATAATAAGCCAGCTCGGCCGTATCCATGTCATAGAGGTAATCCAGGAACTTCGCGGCTTCCTTCGGGTGTTCGCACGTGGCGGAAATCAGCATGTTGCCAACGCCGCCCTGCGCCAGAGGATCGCCCAAGTTGAATTCCTGTTCCGGATCGGTCAGGCGGGGCACACGCACGGGGTAGATTTCGAAGTCGGGGTTTTCCGCCTTGCCCAGCGAAAGGATTTCGGTGGTCTGCCAGTTGCCGATAACGCAGAAGGCAGTGCGGTCGTTATAGAACATTTTCAGGGCGTCGCTCACATCGCGGTTTACAAAATCGCGGTCGATCAGCCCTTCGCTGTACCACGCGGCCATCTGTTCCAGATACGCCTTGTAGCCTTCGTTGGCGCGGCTGTAGAACACTTTGCCGTTCTCGTCCACCTGATAATCGTTCATCACGACGCCGAAGGGGCCGGAGAGGAAGTTGGAGCAGGTGTAACGGAAGTCATCCAGCGTGCCAAGCGCCATGGGGACTTCGATGCCGTTCTCTTTCAGGGAGCGGAGCACCGCGGTCAGCTCATCGACGGTCTTGGGAACTTCCAGACCATACTTGTCCAGAATGTCCTTGCGGGCGATGAAGCCCATGTTGCTGTTGCCCAGCAGATAGTCGCAAAGGAAGCAGGTGCCGAGCGTCAGCTTGCCTTCGTCGTCGGCGGTGTTGCGGTAGGTATCCTCATCCGCCTGCGCGAGGGAATAGAGGAAGTTTTTCGCGTATTTGCGAACCAGCGAGTCGTTATCGGCCAGAACGCCGTCCTGGATGGCGCCCTCGATGCCGCCGGGATAGCTGTCGCTGAAATCGGAGGTAATGAAGATATCGGGGTAATCGCCGGAAGCGATGGTCATATTGAAGAAAGTGCCGTCATCGCCCGTCGGCGGATGAATGAATTTGAGGTTGAGGCCCGTAAGCTCCTCGACCTTTTTCACGACGGGATGCTCGTCGTAGGATTGCATGAAGTTAGCGGAATACTCGTCAAAATCGACATAGACGGTCAGGGTAACCTCGCCGGGGTTGCAGATCGGCAGCGTATTGTCCTCGGCGGCAAGATACATTTCATATACAGCCTGGTTCTGGATCGTTGCGTCTTCCTCGGCAACCGCGAAGCTTGCGGTGCCTGCCACCAGCATTACGGCCAGCAGAATGGATAACAGTCTGCGCATTGAATGTCCTCCTTATCCAAATCGGTAGGGATTTCCGATTTTTTCCCGCCCCATCTCCGGAAATGCGGCGGCTGTGTTCACGCCTTTGTGAACGGCTACGCATGATTAAGCTTAATCATCTGCTATCATTTTATCGAGCGCCCCTGTAAATGTAAATCCACAGATTCTGCAATCCCATCTGTGTTTTCCGAAATCGGGGCTGAAAATCGACGGTTTCTGTGAATCGAGGATTTCCGGGGTGGCGCAGGGGACGATTTTATGCTTTTCCTTTTCAAAACATCCAAAGATCGTCCCCCTTCACCAAAAGGATATCAGTTTTGTCCAAAAATCGGCCATGCTATAATCAGGGTACCGAAGGTGATGACGCCGTTGGTAAAAATATCATCATAATCAGACAGAATACGCTGCCTGCGGTTCATCCCGTACGATGCGAAAGGACGGCATGGAAACATGAAGAAAGCGGAACTATACCTGAACAGGCGCTATACGATCGGTGAAATCGACCCGATGATGTATTCTTCGTTCGTGGAGCATCTGGGCCGCGCGGTGTACACGGGCCTCTACCAGCCGGGGCATCCCACGGCGGATGAGAACGGCTTCCGGAAAGACACCATGGACGCGATACAGGATCTGGGCGTGCCCATGATCCGCTATCCCGGCGGCAACTTCGTTTCCTGCTATAACTGGAAAGACGGCATCGGCCCGAAGGAGAAGCGACCGCGCCGGATGGAATACGCGTGGTCCAGCATTGAAACCAACCAGTTCGGCATCGACGATTTCTGCCGTTGGGCCAAAAAGGCGGGCATTGAGCCGATGATCGCCGTGAACCTCGGCACCGGCACCATACAGGACGCCGGTGATCTGGTGGAATACTGCAACCATCCCTCCGGCACCTACTGGAGCGACCTGCGCGCGCAGAACGGCTCGCCGGAACCGTATAAAGTCAAGTACTGGTGCCTCGGCAATGAAATGGAAGGCAGCTGGCAGGCGGGCCACCTTTCGGCGGAGGATTACACTAAGAAGGCGCTGGAAGCCGCGAAGATCATGCGGTGGGTGGACCCGGACATCAAGCTGATCGCCTGCGGCAGCAGCTACGAAATGCTGCCCACCTATCTGGAATGGGACCGTATCATGCTGGATCAGCTTCTGGATCAGGTGGATTACCTTTCCACCCACAGCTATACCATGAACGCCGGTCAGGGCGACGCGAATTTTCTGGCGGCCTACAAGGCGCTGGATACCCACATTAAAAACAGCAAGCGGGTGATCGAGTATGTGAAAGCCCGCAAGAACAGCCAAAAGGAACTCGGCATCTGCCTGGATGAATGGAACGTGTGGAATTTCCAGGATATCGAGTTTAACAGCATGGACGATCTGATCGGCCTGACGACGTTCAAAATTACGTCCGCCGGCAAATGGGAAATCGCCCCGCCGATTCTGCAGGAGAAATACAGCCTGCTGGACGCGCTTACAGTGGGCGGGCTGGCCATTACGCTGCTGAAAAACGCGGACTGTGTGAAAATCGCCTGTCTGGCGCAGCTGGTGAACGTAATCGCCCCCATTACCACCGACCCCAACGGCGGCATCCTTCGCCAGTCGATTTACTACCCCTTCCGCACGGTTTCGCAGCTGGGGCACGGCACGGTGATGGATGTGCGCGTGGACGCGCCGGAATACGAGTGCCAGTTCGGCAAGCTGCCGGTGGTGGAAGCCGTGGCGGTGCTGAATGAGGAAAAAGGCGAGCTGAATGTGTTCGCCCTCAACTGCGACCCGGATGAGGACGTGACCCTGAGCCTCGCGATCGACGGGGAGAGCGGCTACCGGGTAGAGCGCCATCAGGCGCTGTACGGCGACAACCTGAGCGCGATCAACACGTTTGAGCAGCCCGACAACGTTACGATGCGGGAGCTGCCCGCGGGCGAAACGGTGACGCTGCCCAAAATGAGCTGGAGCGCGATCACCCTGCGCAAGGCGTAAGCATAACAACGGATACAGGGAGGCGTGCTACTTGAGCGAAACAACATTGCTCCGCGTGAAGAACATCAGCAAGCATTTTATGTCCACGCGGGCGCTGAGCGACGTCAGCATTGATTTTCACCGAGGCGTCGTCAAAGGGCTGGTGGGGGAAAACGGCTCGGGCAAATCCACACTGGTCAACATTATCGCCGGGGTATTCCCGGCGGATGAAGGCCGGATGGAACTGAACGGCGAGGAGTACCAGCCGAAAAACTCCCACGAGGCCTATGGGCACCACATCGGCACGATTACGCAGGAAATGGGCACGATCCCGGGGATTGCGGTTGCGGATAACCTCTATCTGGGCGAAGAGGAGCGTTTTATACGCAGCGGGCTTATCAACCGCTTCGATATGCTGAAAAGCGCCCAAAACGTGTTCGACCGGTTCGGCATCCGCGGCATCGCCCCGGACAGCCTTACGGGAAGCCACACGCTGGAGGAACGCAAGCTGATCGAGATGGCGCGCGCTCTGAACAACGAGCCGGAGATCTTCATCGTGGATGAAACGACCACCGCGCTGACGCTGGACGGCCGCAACCTCCTGTACGAGAACATCCGCAAGGTGAAGGAACGTAACGGCGTGGTCATCTTCATCTCCCACGATATCGAAGAGCTGATGGAGGTTTGCGACGAGATCACCATCCTGCGGGACGGCGTGTTCATCCGCGAACTACAAAAAAACGAGTTTGACGCCGAATGGATCAAGACCCTGCTGGTAGGCCGTAAGCTGTCCGACCACTATTACCGGGACGACTTTATTCCCTCCAAGCTGGACGACGTGGCTTTGAAAGTAAGCGACATCTATACCATGGGCGGCCTTGAGAAGGTTTCCTTCGAGCTGCACAAGGGCGAAATACTGGGCATCGGCGGCCTTGCGGACTGCGGCATGCACGAGCTGGGCGCGGTATTGTTCGGGCTTACCCGGGCGGTGAAGGGCAGCGTAACCTTCCACGACGGGGGCGAGCTTACGGGCACCATCAGCGCCGTGCGCCACGGGATGGGCTATATCTCCAAAAACCGCGATCAGGAATCGATTATCCTGGATGCGACCATTCTGGAAAACACGGTGATCCCCTCCTATCGCAATCTGGCAAAGTACGGCTATATTACCCGCCGGTCCGAGAAAAAGCTGACCCGGCAGCAGGTGGAAAGCCTGAGCATCAAATGCCGGTCCATACGGCAAAACGTGCGGGAGCTGAGCGGCGGCAACAAGCAAAAGGTCGCCTTTGGCAAATGGCTGGGCAACGATTCGGAAATCTTTATTCTGGATTGTCCCACGCGCGGTGTGGACGTGGGCGTGAAAACGGCCATGTACCAGCTGATGATGAAGATGAAGGACGAAGGCAAGGCGATCGTGATGATTACGGAGGAGCTGCCGGAACTGATCGGCATGAGCGACCGGATCCTCATCATGAAAAACGGGCGCGTCCAGCAGGAATATGCCCGTGCGGAAACGCTTTCGGAGAACCACATCATCAAAGACATGATTTGATGGAGGAAGGACACGAACAATGGACATTAGAAGCAAGGCGCTTTCGCGACGGGTTAAGGCGCAGGAGCTGGTGCGCAATCTGGTTCCGGTTTTGGGGCTGGTGCTGCTGCTGGTGATTTTTCAATCCATCAGCGGAAGCCTGTTCCGAATCGGAAACATCAAGAGCATCATCAACCAGTCGTATACGATTATCATCATCGCGCTGGGCGGCGCCTTCGTATACGCGCACGGCGGCATGGATATTTCCTACGGCGGTGTGATTGGGGTAAGCATGCTGTGCAGCACGCTGGTTGCCATTGAGACCAACAACCCCTATCTGGCGCTGGTTACGTGCGTTGCGTGCGCCTGTGTGCTGAGCATGGTGAACGCCTTCTTCTCGATCTACCTGAAGGTGTCGCCGCTGATCGTTTCGCTGTGCCTGATGTACATGTGCCGCGGGGTGCTCAACGTGGTCTGCTCCAGCGAAAAGTTCAGCGTGCCGTCCTCTATGTTCCCGTTTGACGACTGGGCGGTGAAAATTCCCGTACTGTTGGGCGTGATTCTGGTTACGACGGTCATTTTTGAAAAAACGGCGATCGGCAAGGCGAGCAAAGCCATCGGCGGCAACATGGTCGCAGCCCGGCAGGCAGGCATCAACGTGGAGCGTACGCGCTTCATCGGGTATCTCATCACCGGGTTCTGCGTGGGGATCGCGGGCTTCTTCCAGCTGTGCCGTGCGGGCAGCGTTAGCACCAGCACCGGGCAGGGGTTGGAAATGAACGTAATTACCGCGCTGGTGCTGGGCGGCATCTCGCTCTCCGGCGGCTCGGGCGTGCGGATTCTTCGCGCGGTGCTGGGCGGACTGACGGTGGTTGTGCTTCGCTTCGGGCTGAACATTATTCGTCTGGATGAGAACCTGATCGAGGGCGTTCAGGGCATTGTACTGCTATTGATCGTATGGATGACATACGAGAAAAATAGAACGAACATCTATAACTAGGAAAGGATGGAGAACATGAAGAAACTGGTTGCTCTGCTACTCGCGGTCGTTCTGATGGTGCCTGCGTTCGCTTTTACGGCGACGGCTGAGGAGGACCTGCCGCACTACAACATCGGCGTTGTGATCCACACCACGACGGACTTCCTTTGCTCCAAGTACAAGGCATACTCGGAGTACATCGGCGAAAACTTCAACGTGGACTTTACCTACTACATTCTCTCCAGCTTTGACGACGACGTTTACCTTGCCGCAATCGAGACCCTTTGCGGGCAGGGGATGGACGCCATCATCACGACCAACTTCTCCGGTTCCGCGATCCTCAAAGGTATTCAGATCTGCGATGATTACGGCATCTACATGGCGGTGGGCTGGTCCCACGTGCAGCCGGAAGACCTGGAACAGGCCAAAAAATCCAAGTACTTTGTCGGCTCCTCCTACGAGGATGATTACAACGCGGGCTATGCGCTGGTAAAATCCTGCTACGACGTCGGCAAGCGCAACATTCTGGCCATCGGCTACGAGCCGGGCATCACCTGCCACGATCAGCGCTGGAACGGCATGATGCAGGCGTTCACCGATCTGGGCATCGAGCCCGCCGGCGAATACCGCGGCCTGGAGTTCAGCGACGCGGTGGAAAGCTACCTCGCCATGAACAAGGATATCGACGCGATCTGCATCACGCTGATGGGCCTGGAATACACCAAGCAGCCTATCGCCAACGCGGGCAAGACCGGCGACATCATCGTGGCCTGTGTGGACTTCTCCGACAACACCGGCGATGCGCTGGCGGACGGCGACCTGTCCCTGACCATCGGCGGCCAGTATGTGGACGTTGCGTACTCCTTCGTGCTCCTGTATAACGCCCTGCGCGGCACGCCGCTGGCGGAGGAACCGGTGGAGATCCCCGTCAACTTTATCTCCGCTTACACCCAGGAAGACTTCAACAACTACATGAAGTACGTACACAACGACATCTTCGCCTACACGGCGGATGAACTGAAACAGGTCATCAAGGTCTTCAACCCCGACGCGACCGCGGACCAGCTGTTCGCCATGGGTTCTTCCTTCGGCATTGAGGATTGCAAAACCCGCCACGCCGACCTGCTCCAGTAAACGGAACGAAACGGACGGCCGCCTCTCCGGAACCCCCTTCCGGAGGGCGGCACCCCGTATTCCTGGGTAGGCGTTAAACCATGGGCTGCCGCGCGCACGCAACGCGGATCCGCCGGTGCTTACCCAAAACCGCAAGCATGTCGCCAAATGTGTTACAGGAAAGGAAAACGACCATGAAGGCAAAAACCTTTGCGATGAACGCCCTGAAAGTCCTGCTGATTCCGGTAGGCGTTTACCTGTTCTTTTTCATCGCGTCCCAGGGCAGGTTCAGCGGCGGAGCAACGATTGTGAGCATTCTGAAGCAATCGCTGTACCCAACCCTGATCTCCTACGCGCTTTGCGCCAATATGCTGGCCAACCGTATGGACGTCAGCGTCGGCAGCGTTGTGGTGGTTTCGGCTATGATGGGCGCGCGCTTTGCGATTACGCACGGCGTGGGGCTGGTGCCCTTTGCGCTGATCATTTTGGCAACGGCGTTTGTACTCAGCCTGATCGTCGGGTTACTGTACATCAAAATGCGCGTTCCCACCATCGTTTCCGCGTTGGGCATCTGCATGGTATACGAAGCGTTGAGCAATCAGGTAAGCATTTCGTGGGTCACGGCGGTAAAGGGCGACGTTTGCTTGTTCGGCACAAGCCCCTACTGTTTCATCCTCTTTGGCGTCATGTTTGCGGCGTATTACATCCTGTTTAACCACACGACCTTCGGCTACCAGACCCGCGCCATTGCGGGAGATCAGCAGATTGCGGCCAACAACGGCATCAACGTCCGCAGGCACGCATTTATGTGCTACGTGGTTTCCGGCGTGTTCCTCGGGTTTGCGGCGCTGCTGAAAATCTCCACGCAGGGCTCCATCGATACGCTGATGTACATGTCCAGCACGAATCTGGTGTTTACAAGCATGCTGGGTATCTTCGTAGCGATGGCGATGCGGCGTTACTGCAACATTGTGATTGGCGTGTGGATTGGTAACATTATCATGTTCATCATGAACAACGGTTTGCTGAGCCTCGGCATTTCCTCCTCGTGGCAGGACGTGCTCAACGGCACGCTGCTGCTGCTGATTATGACGATCACCTACAACAACGAAACCTTTGCCAAATGGCTTGGCATGCGGAAGTTCAGCCGCAAGGTGCGCGCGGCGCAATAACAGGCGAAGCGGGCGCGCAGACAACGAACAAAAAAGAGATACATTGTGCACACAAAAGCGGGGCTCCGAAACCGGAGCCCCGCTCAGCTTGTTGAAAAAGGCCCATCTGCTTTGTCGCCTGCACCGCAACGGGCGGTCACGTACGTCCGTGTACGCTCCCGCCCGTAGGCGGTTTGCCTTCGAGCATCTGAACCTTTTTGAACAAGCTGAGCTTGCGTGCTTATAAAAATTTATGAATGGTCTGAACGGGGACTCCGGTTTCGGAACCCCCGTTTTCTATGCGTTTGGCGATGTCGCCGGCGCGCTACTGCTCCCCGGCGCTCAGAACACCGTCGATCAGGTAGAGGGTATCGCCCGGCATGGCCATGGAAGGCAGGTAGGAGGCGACCACCAGCACGGAGATGCCCTTGGCGAGAAGCCGCCGCATCATCTGCGCGGTTACGTCGTCCACCTGACAGTCCATACCGGTAAACGGGTTCACACATACCACGATGGAGGGGTGAAAAAGCAGGCACTCGGCATAAACCAGCTTCTGCGCTTGCACGGGCGTAAGGTCCTGCACGAAAGTGTTCCACATATCTTCGCCGCAGGTTTCCGCCAACGTCTGGCGAATGCTGCGCTGGTACGCGCCGCGAAACCAGACCAGCTTGGATTTGCGCCAAAGGAT
>JAQUXV010000046.1:0-1251 GCA_028692205.1 Eubacteriales bacterium | reverse complement strand
GCATGGGAAAGCTGGTTTACGGGTTTATCCGGGTCCACACGGACGTCGAAGCGGTCCATCACGTCCTGCAGCATTTCCCGGTAGACCTGCTTTTGAAAAATAAAGGTGGAAAGGCTGGAGTAGTAGACGTTCTCCCAGATTTTCAGCTGTACCATCAGCGCGCTGGTGCGGTGGATAACATATACGCCTTCGCGGATGGTATGCGGCGGAGTCAGCAGCACCTCGTTTAGATATACGCGCCCCTGTGAAAAGGGCAGCGCGCCCTGCAATGCCTTAATAAAGGTGTTTTTTTCGTGCAGATCCGCAAAAACAAACGAGTGAACCTGCCCCTCGGGCAGCGAAAAATAGACGCCGTTCAGAGAGCCGTAAACGCCGGTGTCGATTTTGCCGTTGTCGATGCGCAGCAGCTCTTTAATCATTCTGCCCACCCCGGGTCAGCTTCGGCAGGTTGATAACGACTTCCGTCCCCACGCCCTCGGTGCTGTACAGCTGCAGGCCGTACTCCTCGCCGAACAGCAGCTTGATGCGCTGCGCCACGTTGCGAAGCGCGATGCCGCCCTTGGCACGCTTCTCGTCGCTGATGTAGCCGACCTTCACCTTCTCCAGCTTCTGGTTGATCAGGTTCACCTTTTCCTGCGGCATTCCGACGCCGTCGTCTTTTACGGTGATGATAACGCGCTTTTCGGTGGTTTGCAGGGTAATGGTAATCAACCCGCCGCCGCTTTTGCGCTCCAGCCCATGGAAAATCGCGTTTTCCACAATCGGCTGCAGCGTAAGCTTGGGGATTTTGCAGCGGTAGACGATTTCTTCATCCGCCACCACTTCCAGACGCAGCTTATCGGCGAAGCGGTATTGCTGAATGATGAAATAGCTGTCGATGTTGTTCAGCTCGTCCTCCACGGTCACCAGATCGCCCATTTCCGTAATGGTGTAGCGGAAATAGGAGGCCAGCGCCTCGGCGGTCTTGGCGATGTCCTCCTGCCCGGCAATCAGCGCGTCGCCGCGAATGGCTTCCAGCGTGTTGTACAGGAAATGCGGATTGATCTGGTTTTGCAGGGCGAGATATTCGGCCTGCTTTTTGGAGAGGCTTACAATTTCCTGCTGGCTCAGCAGATAGCGGAACCGCTCCATCACCTGCTGCACCTCGGGCGTCAGGGGGACGGGCGGCTGGAAAAGCTCGTTGTAGATTTGTTCGCTCAGAAAGGCGCGCTGCTGCCGAAGCGTTTCCCGGTACGGGCGTTGGATAAAAAA
>JAQUXV010000466.1 GCA_028692205.1 Eubacteriales bacterium | reverse complement strand
GCATGCTGACAACCCAGTCGGTCTGCGCGGTGTTGACGGCCATATCCATCAGGCGCTTGATGCAGCGGTTCAGGTGCTCGTCATCGTAGGTGATGTTGCGGATGGCGCCCTGATTTTTCAGGTGCTTCTTAATGGAGTTGAACACGATGATCGGTACGGCCGTATCCTGTGAGGATTCGTCCATGGCTTTGTCGGGGTCGTACAGGCTCGTCTGGCAGCCGACAACGCTGCGCTGCTCGCCTGGCAGATCGACGCCGGTTTTACTGGTAAGGCCGAACTCCGACGCGTATTGGTACAGCCGTGTTTCGCCAAGGCGCGCGCCCAACGTGTAGAAGAAATAGTTGCAGCTGTGCGCAAGACCTTCCACAATCGTCTGGTTTTGGTGCTTGTACCGGTTGGATTCGCTGATCCAGCAGCGCGGGGCGGTGGAAAGGTCGGTGGTGTAGAGGGTAAAATAGCCCGCGTCGCTGATAATTTCGTCCGGAAGCAGTTCGCCCTCCATCATGGACCCGAGGGCCGAAACCATCTTGAAAATCGATCCGGGCGTGCCGCGCGCCTGAATATTGTAATTCATCAGCAGATTGCGGTCGTCGGTAAGGATTTCGGCGCTTTCTTCACCGGCCGCCACCAGCGCGTTCAGATCATAGGTGGGGTAGTTGGCCATGGCGAGCACGCGGCCCTCCATATCGATCACCATCATGGCGGCGCGGTCGGCCAGAGAAAGGGGATATTTTACCCAGTTCCGGGTTTCGATATCGCTTTTATTGCTTTCAAGCCATGTGTTGTTCATCAGCTTGGTTTCCTGCGAAGCGCGGGTGGTAGCCACATTCTCGGCCAGCGCGCGCTCCGCCTGCTGCTGATAGCTGGCGTAGATAGTCAGTTTAACGTTGTTGCCGTCCTGTGGCTCCACATAGCTCAGCTCGCGGGTGATTTTGCCGACGCTGTCGCGTTCGACGATCTTATAACCCTGCCTTGCGTCGCTGTCCTGCGTAAGCCAGTCTTCCATGGAGGCTTCTATGCCGTCCAGACCGATATCGTCGCTGTACTTGTAACCCTTGGGCTGCAGTTCCTCCCACTTGGCTACCGACGGAATGGCGCCGATATAGCCGATCACCTGCGCGGCCAGCGTGCTGCGCGGATAGATGCGTTTGGTGCCGACGGCGACTTCCATTCCCGGCAGGGTCATGGAACGTGTTTCGATTTCGATAACCGTTTCATACGGAACATCCTCGGCGATAACAATCGGCTGGGAGTTGTACAGGTTCATTTGCATTTCGGAGTACACGGCCATTACCTGCAGCATCCGGTACTCGCTCATGTCTTCCGGAATCTGATAGCGCTGCTTCAGCTTCTCAATGGCGATCGCCGGCGTGGGGACGCTGGTGGTGGTGTAGTAGTTGTTGCTGCGCCACTGCGATTCGCGGGTCTGCAGCACCGCTTCGGTGACGCCGGAGCCGAAGTTGAACTCCCATTCGTCGGTATCGGGGTTGCGCTGGATGACGAAGCTCACGCTCAGCTCTCCGCCGTTCGCCTCGATGATGTCGATGGCGTCGGAAATGGACTGGGTAAATGCCTGATATTCTTTTTTACTGTTCTGGGACGCGTCACGATAAAAGGTGACGTTGTAAATCATCTCGTCTTTGGCGAGGATTACGGCGTCCGCATCGGTGATCATGCCGCGGCTGCCGCGCAGGGTGATCTTGGTTGTGCGGCGGCTTTCCGCGCTCTGGGAATATTCTTCGCTGGAATTGAGCTGGAGATTGGCAAGCCCGATTACCAGATACAAAAACATGACCACAACGATGCCGAGAAAAACGATGTATCTGGCGCTAAGGTTATAATCCCTGCGATCCAGCCTGTTTTTGGGAGAACCGAGCATGAGTACTCCTTTCCGCAGTCAGGCGCCGTACGTTTGTCAAACGGGGGCGCACTGTTGCCCACAATGGAACTGGTTTGTCTCAGCGCGCCTTTTTCAGCTTGTAAACGCCCAGCCACCAACGGATGGGAAACTGCAAAACGCCCGCCAAAACGGTGGTGTAGAAAATGGAAATCAGCGCGCGGCGGTAGTGCAATTCGCTGAGCTGAATTCCGTTTAAGTAGATGTACAGCAGGTTGACGCTCTCAAAAATGATGATACTGAGCAGCGCGCACAATACGGTGCGTAAATGCGGGGGCAGGTTGCCCGCGCGTTTGCCGAGCGTGCGCTCCTCCTCCAACCGCCGCTCGCTTTTATCCGAAAAAGCCAGCGCGCCCAGCATGGCGCATACGGGGTAGAGAATCAGGTTGATGTAGTCCAGCGCCGGCAGCATAATCTCCAGCAGGTAGCCGATAAAAACCGACATGATGAAGGTGTATTTGCGCCCAATAGCCACGCTGATGACCGCGATCATCGCCAGCGCGATGTTTGGCGCGACACTCCAAATGGCGATGTACTGCGCGGTGGTGGACTGCAGCAAATAGGCAAGCAGCATGACGACGGAGAATTTAATGCCCTTTCTGAACACTATTCATCATCCTCCACGGTAATATCCAGCGGCGGCGGCGTGGGGGTGGGGGTGTCGGTGGGCGAGAGGGTGAAGCCATAACTGTTGTCGGTGCCCAGGTTGCTGGGTACCTGATACTCATAGTTGTTGGCAGTGGGGGCCGGGGTGGACGTTGGCCCGGCGTCGGGCACGACGGTGTTCAGCAGCACCTCCCCGTTGAG
>JAQUXV010000465.1 GCA_028692205.1 Eubacteriales bacterium | reverse complement strand
GGAGAAGCGATGGAGCGGGTGATTGTCCACGAGGTAGCGCACCAGTGGTGGTGCGGGGTCGTGGGCAGCGACGAGTTCAACCAGCCCTGGCAGGACGAGGCGCTTTGCCAGTTCTCCCTGCTGGATTACTGGGAGGCGCAATACGGCCAAACCGCCCGGCGCGCCCTGCAGTATTCCATTGCGGACGCTTCCATGCTGGTCACCATTCCGCAGGGCGTTACGCCCGGCAGCCCCGTGGACTATTTCGGGGATATGGACGAGTACACGGTCGTCGTGTACGAGCGCGGCGCGGAGGCGATGTGCGCGCTTGACACCGCCATGAATGGAACGCTTGACGAATTCCTCGCGGATTATTATGATACCTATGCGTTTCGGCTGGCGACGCGCGACGATTTTGAAACGCTGCTGAAAACCAACACCGGTGAAGATTGGTCGCCACTGCTGAGCGATTATCTGGATACTTACATCGACAACTGATGTGCGCCGATGCGAAAGGGAAGGAATACATGCCAAACCAAAACGCGGGAGACGTGGCCGTACTGATCCCCACTTACCAGCCCGATGCAAAACTGCCCCCCTATGTGGATGCGCTGCTGGACGCGGGTTTTGCCCGGGTCGTGGTGGTGGACGACGGCTCCGGGGATGCCTACGACGGAATTTTTGCGCCGCTTGCGGCGCGGGAGGGCGTGCGGTTGATCCGCTACGCGCAAAACCGGGGCAAGGGCTTTGCGCTGCGCGAAGGGATGCGCTGCCTGCTGGCCGAATATCCCGACTGCGCTTTCATCCTCACCGCGGACAGCGACGGCCAGCACACCGTGCCGGACGCGCTGCGCATGGCCGACGCCCTGCACGAGGACAGCACCGGGCTGCTGCTGGGCAGCCGGGATTTTTCGCTGCCGAACGTACCGGCGAAAAGCCGGATGGGCAACCACATCACCAGTACGGTGTTCCGGCTTTTGTACGGGCAGCGGGTGGGCGATACGCAAACGGGGCTGCGCGGTTTTCACCGCTCGCTGCTGGAGCGTTTTTTGCGCACCAAGGGGGATCGCTACGAGTATGAGATGAACCAGCTCATCGATTGCTCCGCCGACCGCATTCCCATCCGTGCGCTGTCCATTGAGACGGTGTACGAAAACAACAACGAGGGCAGCCACTTCCACCCCGTGCGGGACAGCTGGCGCATTTACCGCGTCATCCTGTCGCGGTTCTTCCGCTTCATCGCCGCGTCGCTGATCGGCTTTTGCGTGGATTACGGGCTGTACCTGCTGCTGAACAACCTGTTCCGCGCCTATGTCCCGGCGCTGGACGCCACCGTGGGCATCCTGTTTTTCCGCTTTATCGCGCGCATCGGGCTGGCGGCGGTGCTGGCGCGCATCGTAAGCTCCACCGTCAATTTTCTGCTCAACCGTTCGTACGTGTTCGACAGCCGCCAGCACATCGGCGTTTCCTTCTGGCGGTACGCGGTGACGGTGGTGGTGATCGTGTGCCTGTCCGCATGGCTTACCAGCAGCCTGCACACATGGTTCGGCTGGAACGACAACCTTGTGAAGATCCCGGTGGATATTTTGCTGTTTTTCCTCAGTTATTATGTGCAGCGCCGGTGGGTTTTCGGCGGTCATCCCGAAGCCACCGCCGCGGGGAAGGAACCGTGACGATGCGCAAACCGCTCTGCCTGCTTTTAACCCTGTTCCTGCTCCTTCCGGCCGCAGCGGCGGCCGAAGAAGCCTTTGCCCCCGCGCCCGCCGCAAGCGAGGCCGGTTACCTGAGCGACCATGAATATCAGGACGATACCCTGCATGTGTGGATTGAGGACATCGAGCGCGACAACAGCGTTTACCACGTGGCGCACGTAACCATTACCGATCCTTCGCAGCTGCGCACGGCGCTTTCCTGCGACCCGGACGAGGCGACCAAGGCCGCCCCCAGCGTGATCGCTAACGCCTACAACGCCGTCGTAGGCATCAACGGGGACGGCTATCTGTTCCGCACGCAGGGCTATATCGTGCGGCAGGGGCAGGTGCTTCGCAAATCCGGCGCTACCGAGCTGGATTATCTGATTATCGATACGAACGGCGATTTTCACGCCGTGCGCAAACCCACCAAAAAGACGCTTTCCGCCGCGCTGGAGAGCTGCGATGTCGCCCAGTGCTACTATTTCGGCCCGGTGCTGGTGCTGGACGGGGAAGTGCAAACCGTTTACAACCAGTATGGTTTCGCCCCGCAGGATCGCAGCCCCCGCACAGCCATCGGGCAGGTAGGCTCCCTCAGCTACGTATTGGTGGTAGTGGACGGCCGCAGCGACGACAGCCGCGGCGTAACACACAAGCAGCTTGCGCAGTTCATGGGCGATCTGGGCTGCCAGACCGCCTATAACCTGGACGGGGGCGGCAGCAGCACGCTGCTGTTCCACGGCGAGGTGTACAACAGCGTCAGCGGCGACGGGGAGCGGGCTATCAGCGATATCCTGTACTTCGGTACGGGTATCGGGGCTGAATAACGGTTTAGAATTCGGTAAAAGCGGGTATTCTGCCCTTGGGCGCGTTGCTGCGCGCCCGCGCATATTGAACGTTCTCTACAGGAGACGCCTGAGCAGACGACGGTTCCATAGGGTTTCAAATGTTCCGGCGCACCCGCACGGTTTGGTTTCCCGGCGCGAGATGGTGATAACCGGTCTCCCCGCCGGGCTTCCGCGAGATAGCCGACT
>JAQUXV010000464.1 GCA_028692205.1 Eubacteriales bacterium | reverse complement strand
CGGCTGCCGTTCTGGCAGTGGGTTTCCAGCTCGCTCAGGGGGAAATATCCGCATTCCGCAAGCGTCGCGTAGATGCCCGCGCCCGCGTGCCCCTTGCTGAGCACCAACCGATCCCGTTCCGGCCATTTGGGGTTCTTCGGGTCGTGGTGCATGACATCGGCATACAGCACAGCCACGATATCGGCCATCGAAAAAATGCTTCCGATATGCGCGGTGCCGCCGCGGCTGGTCATATCCAGCGCGTGACGGCGCACCTTGTAAGCCAGTTGTTTGCTTTTCTCGTAGTTCATTCCGGCAGACACTCCTTTACCGACGCCCGAAACCCGGCGCGGTTTGGAATCAGTTTTATTTCGGCCTGCAGCCGATGATTTTTCCACAAACGCAGGCTACCGTTTTCAGCAGCAATCCGGCATCCAGCCAGAAGGACTGCCGCATGGCGTATGCGACGCGCATCCGGTTCTTTTCCTGTAGAATATCGCGTTCATACGCGCCCTCGGGATCATCGTGCCCCACCGCCTCGTCCAGCCGGATGAGTTTGATGGAGCTTGGATCGCTGATTCCCGGCCGCACCCAGAGAATGCACTCCTGCTCGGCGGTGTATCTCGTGGTGTATTTCAGCAGCTCCGGCCGGGGGCCGATGAAGCTCATATCCCCTTTAAGGATATTAAACAGCTGCGGAAGTTCGTCCAGTTTTGTGCGGCGCAGCACTCTGCCCACCCGGGTAACGCGCGGGTCGTTGAGCGCCGTGGTACCGCTGTATTTATCCGAGCCGATAACCATCGTCCTGAACTTCAGGATATTGAAGGGTCGGTTGTGATAACCGCCTCTGAGCGCCTTGTAAAGCACAGGGCCTTCCGAGGTGAGTTTTACGAGCAGCGCAATCGGCAGCATCGCCAGCAGCCCGAAAGGCAGCAGCAGAACCGACAGTAAAAAATCCAACAGCCGCTTCACCACTCTGCTGTAAAAAGGATGGCTCAACGCGCCGTTCCAGTATGGGAGTTCCGTGGGTGTTCCGGCCGCCCTTTCGACCTGTGCATCCTGCCCGTGCAAACGCATCACCGGCAACCCTCCCATGTGCCTGCGGTTGATTACCGCTAACCCTTAGGATAGCACAGGGGATTTCAGAAGTCAAACAGTTTCCCGTGTTTTACAGGCATGCTGAAACGCCGAAAGCCTTCCGCAAACGCTCCGTCAGGCACTCTACGGGCGCTTGAACCGGAGCGCGCGTAAATTTTGTTTCGTCCGCTATTTGCGCTTGTGCCAAAGCCTCCCATTGCTCCGTCGATTTGACTTTTCCTGCCCCATCCCATATACTTTCAAGTACGTCTATTTCATACAATGATTGCAGGTGATGCTTTTCATCCCGTATTTATGAAGGCGATTCTGAATCGCCGCAAGCCTGCAGGCTCGCGGCCCGAAGGGAGCATATTTATGAACGCGATTCCCTCCTCACCGCTGGAACGTTTGGCCGGTTATGCATCCGCCAACGAGCAAGCCGTTATCCAGAGCGCGACAATCGACCAGGAGCTTTATCCAAAATACGGCGTAAAGCGGGGCCTGCGCGATAAAAGCGGCAAAGGCGTATTGGCCGGTCTGACCAAGATTTCTGAAATCATTTCCAGTCACGAGGTGAACGGTGAACGCGTTCCCTGCGATGGCATGCTGTGGTACCGCGGCTACAACATCATCGATCTGGTTAACGGCGTGATGAAGGATCAACGCTTCGGGTTTGAGGAAACGGCCTATCTGCTGCTGTTCGGCGATCTGCCAAGCGTTGCGCAGCTTGCGGAGTTTAAGCGCGTAATGGCGATGAGCCGCACGTTGCCCACCAATTTTGTGCGCGACGTGATTATGAAAGCCCCCAGCGCCGACATGATGAACACGCTGAGCCGCAGCGTATTAACGCTGGCCAGCTACGACGATCAGGTGTCCGATATGCGCATCTGCAATGTGCTGCGCCAATGCCTGATGCTGATCGCCCTGTTTCCTCTGCTTGCGGTATACGGCTATCACAGTTATAACCATTATGAGCGGGATGAAAGCCTGTATATCCATCGCCCGGACGAAAACCTTTCCACCGCCGAAAACCTGCTGATGATGCTGCGCCCCGATAAGCAATACACCAAGCTGGAAGCCCACGTATTGGATGTGGCGCTGATGCTGCATATGGAACACGGCGGCGGCAACAACTCCTCTTTTACGACGCATGTGGTCACCTCTTCCGGCACGGATACGTACAGCACCATCGCGGCGGCCCTCGCCAGCCTGAAAGGCCCGCGCCACGGCGGCGCGAACATCAAGGTTGTACAGATGATGGCCGATCTGAAGCGCAACGTTTCCGACACCACCGACGAGGAAGCCGTGGAAGCATATCTGCAAAAGCTTCTGCACCGTGAAGCCTTCGACCAAAAGGGCCTCATTTACGGCATCGGCCACGCCGTATACTCCGTCAGCGATCCGCGCGCGACGGTATTCCGTTCCTTCGTGGAGCAGCTTGCCGAAGAGAAGCATGAGAAGCTGGAATACCAGCTGTATAATACGGTGGAGCGGCTGGCCCCGAAGATCATCGCCAGCGAACGTCACATGTACAAGGGCGTCAGCGCCAATGTGGATTTCTACAGCGGTCTGGTGTACAGTATGCTTGGCATTCCGGAGGAGATGTTCACCCCCATTTTCGCCATCGCGCGCATCGTCGGCTGGAGCGCGCA
>JAQUXV010000463.1 GCA_028692205.1 Eubacteriales bacterium | reverse complement strand
TCGCCGTAGGGCGGATTGCAAAGGAACACGCCGTTTTCCTGTGGTAGCTGTACGCGGCGCAGATCCTCTACATCCACGGGGATGCGGTATTCGTAACCCGCTTGCCGGATGTGCTTTTCACAAAGCAGAATCGCCTCGGGGTCGATATCGCTTCCGCCGATGTCGAACGGGGTTTCCGGCGCGTATTCGGCTTCGGCCTTCCTGCGAAGCGCCTGCATTTCGGCTTTGGGCATAAAAGCATACTGTTCGCAGGCGAATGCGCGTGTAAGCCCCGGCGCGCGGCGGGTAGCCCGCATCGCGGCCTCTACCAGCAGGGTACCCGTGCCGCAGCAGGGATCGTACAGCGGCATTCCCGGCCGCCAGGGGCACAGGTCCACCAGCGCGGCGGCAAGCGTTTCCCGCATCGGGGCCTCGCCGTTCCACGTGCGGTAGCCCCGCCGGTTCAGCGCCTCGCCGCTCATATCCAGCGTAACGCGCAGTTCGTCCTGTCGGAGGGCGACTTCGATGGGGTAGGGCGCTCCGGTTTCGGGCAGGGTGGAAACGCGCAGGCGCTCCATCAGCCGTTTTACAATCGCTTTTTTTGCCACCGCCTGACAATCCCGTACGCTCATCAGCTGGCTGCGGACGCACTTGCCGCTTACGGGGATGGCGGCGTCCCGCGGCAGAAATTTCTCCCACGGAATGGCGTACACTGCCTGAAATAATTCCTCAAAGGTAGTCGCCCGCTGCTCGCACAGCACCATCAGCACACGGTCGGCCGTGCGCAGCCAAAGGTTGGCGGTAAACGCGTCCGCCAGCTCGCCGGTAAAACGCGCGCCGCCCGGCTCGGCTTTCGCGGCCAGCCCCATGCGTTTCAGTTCCCCCGCGGCAACGCCTTCCAGCCCGAAGGCCGCCGAGGCGATAAAGGTATAAGCCATTGGTTTCCCTCCCGTCGCTCCCCATTGTACGGGGAGCGGGCGGAAATGTAAACAGCTTTTCTTTCACGCCGATTTCGTGTAGAATAGAAACAACTGAAAAGGAGGCGTTTCCATGAAGCGCGTATTTCTGATTGTTCTGGACAGCGTAGGCGCGGGGGCCCTGCCGGATGCCGATCAATACGGCGACGTGGGGGCGAGCACGCTGGAGCACACCATCAATGCGGCGCACCCCCAACTGCCGAACCTGACGAAGATGGGCTTCGGCTACATCCCCACCGTGCCCTGCGACCGGCCGGCGGATGCCCGCGGAGCCGTAGGCCGCGCCATCGAGCGCAGCAAGGGCAAGGATACGACCACCGGCCACTGGGAAATGGCCGGGGTGACGCTGACCAAAGCGTTTCCCACCTTCCCGGACGGCTTTCCCCAAAAGGTAATCGAAGCCTTTGAAAAGGCGATCGGCCGGAAAACACTGGGTAATTACGCGTCCAGCGGGACCGTGATTCTGGACGAGCTGGGTGAGGAGCACCTGCGCACCGGCTACCCCATTGTGTACACCTCGGCGGACAGCGTTTTCCAGATCGCCTGCAGCGAGGATATCGTGCCGGTGGAATCGCTGTACGAATGGTGCCGTATCGCGCGCGGAATTCTGCAGGGCGACTACGCCGTAGGCCGTGTGATCGCGAGGCCCTTCGTGGGCACGCACAAGGGTGGGTTTACCCGCACTCCGCGCCGGGAGGATTTCAGCCTGGAGCCTACGGGCCGCACGGTGCTGGACGCGATGCGCGAAGCGGGCATCTACACCAAAGGCATTGGTAAGATCGGCGATATCTTCTGCCAGCGCGGGCTGGCAGAGAGCGTGCATACGGCGGGCAACCCTGCCTGCATCGACGAGTGGCTGAAAACCATGGAGAAGGATTTTACTGGTCTGGTTTTTGTGAATCTGGTGGATTTTGATATGATCTACGGCCATCGCCGCGATGCAAAAGGGTACGCCGCTGCGTTGGCGGCCTTTGATGAGAAGCTGGGTGAGGCGATGAAGCTGGCAAGGCCTGACGACCTGATTTTGATCGATGCCGACCATGGCTGCGACCCCACCTTTACCGGCACCGACCACACGCGCGAGTACATCCCCATCGTCGCATGGACGCCGGAGATGAAGGGGCTTACCGACCTTGGCACCCGGAAAACCTACGCCGATATCGCTGCGACCATCGCCGAACTTTTCGGCCTGCCCGACCGGTTCGGGGCGGAATCGTTCGCGGCGGAACTGAAACACTGAGCAGGAGGCATGATTATGGGTAAGAAATCATATCAGGAAAAAATCAGCGCGGCAGCCAAAGCAATCGAGAAAAAATGCGGGCACGCGGAAATTGCCGTGGTGCTTGGCAGCGGCCTCGGGGATTACGCCGAGGCGCTGACCGACGCGAAACATATGGATTATAAGGATATTCCGGAGTTTCCCGTTTCCACGGTGACCGGGCATAAAGGCCGCTGGCATACCGGCACGCTGCACGGCAAGCGCGTGTGCATGATGCAGGGGCGCTTCCACGCCTACGAGGGCTACGACCTGAAGGACGTTACCCTCCCCGTGCGCGTGATGCAGGAGCTCGGCGTGAAAACGCTGATCGTTACCAACGCGGCGGGCGGCGTGAACCTGGCCTTCAACGCGGGCGACCTGATGCTGATTACCGACGTGCTTAACCTGTCCGGCAAGAACCCGCTTACCGGCCCGAACCTGGATAAATACGGCCCCCGCTTCCCCGATATGACCCGAGCGCTGGACCGCGAGCTGC
>JAQUXV010000045.1 GCA_028692205.1 Eubacteriales bacterium | reverse complement strand
CTGAACGATAAGATGGCGGACGGGGATTTCCGCAACTTCCTGAAGCAGGCTTTCGAGCAGGCGGACGCGCACATGCAGCCCGGCGCGGCGTTCTACATCTGGCACGCGGACAGCGAAGGCTATAACTTCCGCGGCGCCTGCCGGGATGTCGGCTGGCCGGTTCGCCAGTGCCTCATCTGGGTCAAGAACTCGCTGGTCATGGGGCGTCAGGATTACCAGTGGAAACATGAACCCTGCCTGTATGGCTGGAAGGGCGGCGCGAGCCACTTCTGGGCGCAGGACCGCAAACAGAACACCGTTCTGGAGTTCGATCGCCCGGTGAGGAGCAAGGAACACCCCACCATGAAGCCGGTGAAGCTTTTCACCTATCAGATTTTGAACAACACGGTCAGCGGCAACATCGTGCTGGATCTGTTCGGCGGCTCCGGCACGACGATGATCGCCTGCGAGCAGGTCGGGCGCGTTTGTTACACCATGGAGCTGGACCCGAAGTACGCCGACGTGATCGTGAAGCGTTACCAGACGCTAACGGGTAACGACGCGTACCTGATCCGGGACGGCAAGCGCGTCCGGCTTGCGGACGCCATGGAAAAACAGTCGGGCTGAAAACACAGAGAGGAAACGGCGGTGAGGAGGAATGCCCAATCGCAGAAGCCCGGCGCGGGAGATCGCCCGCCAGCTGTGGCGGGATTCCGGCGGAAAGCGCCCGCTGGTGAGCATCGCCGCCGAATGCGGGGTGTCCGCCGGGCTGATTCGCAAATGGAAAAACCTCGACGGCTGGACGCTGGAGAATAAAAAAAAATCCGATCCGGACGTTACCGGTTTACAGGCGAACGGTAACGGTAACGCGGAAGCCGCCAAGGGGTACGGTAACGCGGACGGCGCTGCCGATGGTGCCGATGAAAAGCCCCAAAAGCGCGGCGGGCACAACCCGAAGAGCAATCAAAACCTGCGCCCCGCCCCGGCGGGCAACAAGCGCGCCGTAACCGCGGGCGAATACGAAACCATCCTGTACGAAACGCTGAACGAACCCGAGCGGGCGCTCGCCGCCGCGTCGGTGCGGCTCTCCCCCACGGAAAACGCGCTGCAATCGCTGGCGGTTTTATCGGTGCGGGAAAAGCGGATTATGGAGCGGATCAACGACCGCATCCAGCTCGCCGGCGGCACCGTTACCGTCAACGGCAGCGCGATGTTCGCCTCCCGCGTGCTGAACACCAAGGCGGAAAGCGACGAGGGCAGCCGGCAGAAACAAAGCGTCGAGTACGAAAGCGTCATCTCCTTCGTAACGACCCTCGAGGACGCGCTGACACGGGTTCAGGCCGCCAAGGCGCGGGTGATCGGGCTGCTGCACAAGATGCAGAAGGACAGCGTGATGACCGATCTGGAACGCCGCAAGGTGGAGGCGATGGAGCGCCGGGAAGCGCTGGAACAGAAGCGCTTCGAGTTCGAATACGGCAGGGACGGGGATAACGCCGATCCCATCACCGGCTGGCTGGATGCCATCCGCCCGGGCGCGGACGACGTGGAAGCGCTGTATTCGATTGACGATTCGGAAGGAGAGGACGAATCATGAACCGGAAGAAGGTCGGCGGTTTCCGGTTCCGCCCCTTCAGCCGCCGACAGCTGCAACTGCTGAACTGGTGGCGGGCGGGAAGCCCGCACGCGAAAGACTTTATCGTTCTGGCCGACGGCGCGATCCGCAGCGGGAAAACCACCGCCATGATCGCGTCGTTTTTGCATTTCACACAGGAGCGCTTCGCCAGCAGCGACGGCGAGGGCGCGGATTTCATCCTCGCGGGCCGTTCCATCGGCGTGATGAAGCGCAACGTGGTCGGGCCGATGCTTCGGATGCTGAACGCGTGGGGATGGCCCTACGAGTTTAACCGCAGCGATTATGTAATCTCCATCGGCACTAACCGCTACTGGCTGTTCGGCGCCAACAACGAGAAAAGCCAGGACGTGGTGCAGGGCATGACGGCCGCGGGCGCGCTGCTGGACGAAGCCGCGCTGATGCCGCAGAGCTTCATCAATCAGGTGCTGGGCCGCTGCTCCGTGGAGAACGCGAAGGTGTTCCTGAACTGTAACCCGGCAGGCCCCTACCACTACCTGAAAACGGATTTCATCGACAAGGCGCGGGAGATGGGCGTGTACCACCTCCATTTCGAGATGGACGACAACCTGACGCTCAGCGAGGAAACCAAAGCGCGCTACCACCGAACCTTCAAGGGGGTTTTCTATCAGCGGTTCATTCTGGGGCGCTGGGTGCAGGCCGAGGGCCTGATTTACGATATGTTCGGCGACGCCTCCATCGTGGACGAGGTTGACGCGCGCTTCCTGCAAGCCAGCGAGCGGTACATCGTGTGCGACTACGGCACCACGAACCCCTGCGTGTTTCTGGACGTCCGGTACGACGGAACCACCGCGCTGGTGCTGCGGGAATACTATTTTGATTCCAAGGCGGAGCGCTACCAGAAAACGGATCAACAGTACGCGGAAGATATGGATAAGTTCATCGACGGCAACGAACCGCGTTCCATCGTGATCGACCCGAGCGCCGCGTCCTTTCGGACGGCGCTGCGCAAGAACGGGCACCGGGTGCGCGAAGCCGACAACGACGTGCTGGACGGTATCCGCGTAACGGCCTCCCTGTTCGTGCTGGGCCGGTTGAAAATCCACCGGCAGTGCGCCAAAACCATCGAGGAGTTCCGCGTGTACGTATGGGACGAGAAGGCCGCCCGGCGCGGCGTGGAGCAGCCCCTGAAGGTACACGACCACGCCCCGGACGCGCTGCGCTACTTCTGCCGCACCATCGTGCGGGATCGCGATCTGCGGTAACAATTTGGGTGAACGCACCCAAATGGCAACCCATCGAATGCTTCGATAAGTGTAAGGAAAGGAGCCAGTGCCATGTTTAACCGGTTTTTCCGCTGGCTCAGGGGAGTGATGAACAAGGTGCTGAAAACGGATGAAACCCGGCAGGCCGGGATCGCCATCGCCGTTACCGACGAGATGCAGCTGGCGATTAAAGACTGGATTCTCATGTACAAGGGGCTGTCGCCATGGCTCGCGACCAACAAACAGAGCCTTGGCATTCCCGCGCTGGTCGCCTCCGAGATCGCCATGATGGTGACGCTGGAAGCCGAGGTGAACATTGCCGGTTCCGAGCGTGCCGATTGGCTGTCCGGGCAGTTCGACCCGATCCGGGAGGCCCTGCGCCTTGAGGTGGAGTACGCCTGCGCCGAGGGCGGGTTGGTGTTCAAGCCCTACGTGGACGGCGGCGATATCGCGGTCGATTACGTCCACGCCGACGATTTCTATCCGACGTCGTTCAACAGCCGGATGGAGATCACCGGCGCGGTTTTCGTGGAACGCAAGCGGATCGGGAACGGCCTGTATACCCGGCTGGAATGGCACCACATCGAGGACGGCGGATACGTGATCACCAACCGCGCGTTCAAGGGCACGAACGATTACGATCTTTCGCAGGATGTGCCGCTGACAGCGGTGGACGAGTGGGCCAGTTTGGAACCAGTGGTGACGATTGCCAACATCGATTTCCCACTGTTCGCCTACCTGCGCATTCCCCTCGGCAATACAGTCGACCCGAAAAGCCCCGTCGGCGTGAGCGTGTACGAGAAGGCCAAAGACGTCATCAAGGAAGCGGACAAGCAGTACCAGCGCCTGCTGTGGGAATACGAGGGCGGCGAGCTGGCCATCGACGCCGTGGAGGACGCCTTCGACATCAACCCGGTTACCAGGGAAGTGCAGCTCCCCGTCGGGCGCGACCGGCTTTTCCGGCCGAACAAGCTGGACCCGAAAACCCTGAGCGGCGAATCGCTTTTCAAAACCTTCAGCCCCGCGCTCCGGGACGAATCGTACCTGCAGGGCCTGAACAAGCTGCTGCAGCGGATTGAGGACCTCTGCGGGCTTTCCCGCGGCACGCTCAGCGACCCGAACGACGACGCCCGGTCGGCTACGGAAATCAAGGTGCAGAAACAGCGCACCTATTCCACCGTGACCACCATCCAGAAGGCGACGCAAAAGGCCGTCGAGGGCCTGCTGCGGGCCATGGACGCGCTCGCCACGCTCTATCGGCTCTGCCCGGCCGGAAAGTATACCGTATCCTGCGTGTGGGACGACAGCATTGTGGTGGATGCCGAAACCGAGCGTCAGCGCGATATGGCCGAGGTGCGCGACGGCCTGATGCAGCCCTGGGAGTACCGCGTAAAGTGGCGGGGCGAGGACGAGGCAAAGGCAAAGGCCGCCGTCGGCGATACCGCGGGCGATGATGACGACACCGTGATGAATTTTACCGAGTAAGGCGGTGGAATGAATGCTGACCCCTTCTTATCTGGACGGCGTTGCCGAGCCGCTGGCGGAACTGTGGGCGAAGGTGGAACGGGATATTACCGCCGATATCATCCGGCGTCTGCTGAAAGCCGACTACCTCACCCCTTCGGCCCAATGGCAGGTACAGAAGGCGCGGGAAATGGGCCTGACGCAGCGGGCCATCGTGAAAGAGGTATCGGCCGTGACGAAAATAAGCCGACGCACCGTACGGCGCACCGTCGAGCGGGCCTGCGCGGAATCCCTCAACGTCAGCGTTGCGCAGTACCGGAAAGCCGGGCTGGACACCGCGCCGCTGGAAGGTTCGCAGGCAATGAAACAGATTGTATCCGCCGGAGTTCGGCAGACCAACGGCCTGATGAACAATTTCACGAAAACCACCGCCAAAACGGCGCTGAAAGCCTTTGAAAACAGTCTGGACCGGGCGTGGCTGAAAACCAGCTCGGGCGCGTTCTCCCTTGGGCAGGCGGTGCGCGACGCGGTGGCGGAGCTCGCGAAAAACGGGATCGGGAAAATCGCATACCCGACCGGGCACACCGATCAGGTGGCGGTGGCCGCCCGGCGCGCCGTGATCACCGGCGTCAACCACACGGCCGGGGAGATTCAGCTGCAGGCCGCCGAAGAGATGGGTACCGATCTGGTTGAGGTGTCCAGCCATCCGGGCGCGCGCCCGAGCCATGCCGAATGGCAGGGCGGCATCTACAGCGTCAGCGGCAAAAGTGAAAAGTACAAGCCCTTCCGGGAGACGACAGGGTACGGCACAGGCCCCGGCCTTTGCGGCTGGAACTGTCGGCACAGCTTCTACCCGTTCCTCGAGGGCGTCAGCGAGCCCCTCCGTAAGAACGACACGCTGAACGGGAAAACCAACGACGAGCTGTATGCCGAGAGCCAGCGTCAGCGCGAGCTGGAACGGCGCGTGCGGGAGAGCAAGCGGGAATGCGTTGCGCTGGACACGGCGCGCAAAAACGCTGCCGATCCGGAGCAGGCGGCATACGACGCCGAATTCGCCCGGGCCTCCAAACTGCTGAAGCAGCGGGAAGCGCGGCTGCGCGACTACTGCAGGGAAACCGACAGGAAAATGCTGGTTGACCGTGTGCAGGTGCAGGGTTATACTAAAAGCGTATCCGGCAAGGTTACCGCCATGGTGAAAAAGGCGAACGCCGCCTACACGACGTTGGCGTCGACCCCGGACGGGCGGCAGACGAAAGCGACGTCCCACCTGATGGCGCGCGCCGCCGAGCGAGGCGTGAGCGCGGACGCCATCAACGACGCGATCCGAAGCCCGCTGCACATAAAGCCCGTGAAATACGATGAGGAAAACCGGCCGAGCAGGCAATACATCGGGGAAACCGCCACGGTGGCTGTGAACCCCGATACGGGCGATGTTACCAGCGCCTGGGTGACCGGAAGCCGCACAAAAAAGAAGTATCAAAAGGAGTGAGTGCTTTGCAAGCCCGGTTTGTATGGAACCAGAAACAAAAGGCGGTTCTTGCCCGGATGAAGCTGCCTTTCGATTACGATGTTGTGGCGGAAGAGCATCTGGCCGATTTTGAAGATTTGGTCGGCACCTACCTCCAGGAGCACGGCAACGGCGGCGGAGAGCTGAACGAAACCGGCCTCATCTGCGAAACCATCCTCGACGAAATCGCAAAGGTATAACCGTCCGGCGTAAGCAGGGCGGTTTTTTGATGCCGCAGGCGACGCGTTTAACAAACGGCGCGGGAACCTCCAACAGGGTTCCCGTGCCGTTGCTGTTCAACTGTCCCGATAGTGCCCGCCGCATTGGATGATCTCGATCCGGTCCTCCCGGATGCGGTACACGATGCGGTTGCAATCGTCGATTCGCCGGGACCACCAACCGGAAAGCTCGTTCTTAAGCCCTTCCGGTTTCCCGATGCCCGTGTACCCGTTGCGGTCGATATCCTGAATCAGCAGATTGATCCGTCGCAAAACCCGTTTGTCCTGCGACTGCCAGTAAAGGTAGTCCTCCCAGGCGTCGTCGTGCCACACTTTCTTCATTCGGCGGCCTCTTGCACCTCGTGTTCGGCAACCCGGACGCCTTTATCCATGTCCTTGGCGGCGCGGTTCAGACGTTCGACGTTCCGGCGGCTGTAGAAGGGATCGGCCTTGATCTCAAAGGGAATGCGACCTTCGCGCACAACCGCTTTCACGAAGATGGTAAACGCGGTGGTCATGTTCAGGCCCATATCGGCAAACAGTTTCTCGGACTGTTTTTTCAGCTCCGAGTCCATGCGGATGCTTACATTCGTAGTGGTCATATTCATCGCCTCCAAATACATTGTATATCCGCAGCATTACATTGTCAATACGTTGTCATCATACTATCAATACGGATATCCATTCCAGAATACGGAATTTAGCGTCACGCCGAAATGCGCGGCGCTTTTTTCATGCCTTCCCAAACGGTTTCCCGTGGAAGGTTGGTTCACACTCCCTTGCCCAAAGGGCGCATCCGCGCCCGTGCCTTCTGCCGTGACAGGCGTAAAAGAGCGCGGCGTTGCCTTTTGCGGGTTCGGCGTACTCAAACCCGACGATGTGGCGCGACCACGTAAAACATCAGCGTAATCGAAAGGAGAAACCCATCATGAAACGTGAGGAACTGGAAAAGCTGGGGCTGACCAAGGAGCAAATCGACAGCGTTATGGCGATCAACGGCACGGATGTCGAGGCCAACAAGAAAACGCTCGCTACGAAGGACGAGCAGATCGCCGCCCTCACCACCGAACGGGACGGCCTGAAAACCCAGGTATCCGACCGGGATAAGGACATTGCGGAGCTTAAGAAAAGCGCCGGAAGCAACGAGGCGCTCACCCAGCAGCTGGCCGATCTGCAAACCAAGTACGATACCGAAACCTCGACGCTGAAAAAGACCCTCGAAACGCAGGCGATCGATCACGCCGCGGAGAGCCTGTTCTCCGGCTTCGAATTCACGTCCGCGCTGGCCAAAAAGGCCGCCCTGCACGAGTTTCTTGCGCAGAACCCCGAATTTAAGGACGGCAAGTTCACCGATGCGGACGGCCGCATCAAGAAGCTGCGCGAAACGTATCCGGACGCCTTCAAGCCCGAGAAGAAGGCGGAACCCGAACAGGAGCCGGGCGCGCCCAAGCCGCCCCAGTTTACGCATCCCATGAACAATCCGGCCCCGCAGGGCGGGAAAAACCCGTTCGACTTTCACTTCACCCCCGTTCGCAGCTCCGGCGCCGCCGGGGATAAGGGCGGGAAATAACAACGGAAAGGGGTAAACCCATATGCCTAATTACGCAACCCAATATGCGCAGGCGCTTTCCCAGCAGTACCCGAACGTGCTGCACTTCGGCGCGCTGTTCGCCCGCAACCAGGAGGGCGATTACCGGTTCGTCAACAACCACACCATCGAGGTCCCCTCGATCAGCGTATCCGGCCGTGTGGACGGCAGCCGCACCAGCATGATTGCCCAGCAGCAGCGCCACAGCAACAACTGGACGCCGCTGACCCTGCGCAACCATCGCGCCTGGCAGGATTTCATCCACCCGCGCGACATCGACGAGACCAATCAGGTGCTTTCCATCCAGAACATCACCCGCGTGATGAACGAGGAGGAGAAGTTTCCCGAAAAGGACAAATACCTGATCTCCACCCTCTTCTCCGACTGGACGGGCATCGGCCGCGTACCCGTGACCGGCGAGCTGACCACGGAAAACATCCTGACCTTCTTCGACCTCATGATGGTGCAGATGACCGAGCACAACGTGCCTTCCAACGGCCGGTACCTGTACATCACGCCGCAGGCGAACGTGATCCTGAAGGGCGCGGCGCAGTTCTACCGCCAGCTCAACATCACCGGCAGCGCCCCCGCGACGGTTCAGCGGGCCATCGCCAGTCTGGATCAGGTGATCGTGGAGGAAGTGCCCAGCGACCATATGCTGACCGCCTACGACTTCACCGTCGGCGCGGTGCGCGGCGTATCCGCCAAACAGATTCCCATGTTCCTTGTGCATCCGTCCTGCGTGATCACGCCGGAAACCTACGACTTCGCCCAGCTCGACCCGCCCAGCGCCGGTTCGCAGGGCAAGTACGAATACTTCGAGGAAGCCATGGAAGATGTGTTCATGCTGCCTAAAAAGCAGTACGGCGCGGAATTCCTCGTGCTGGGCCTGAGCAGCGACGCCGCGACCTTCGTAAGCGTCGCGGGCACGAACGTGGGCGACACCGCGATTACCGTGACCGCGCCCGCCGGGGGCAACCTCAAGGCCGGCAGCCGCTACTTCTACGCGATCGCCAGCGACACTGCGCCCGCTGCGCTCGGTTACGGCGTGAGCGCCGCCGAAAACGCCGCGTGGACCGAGTGGAACGGCGAAGGCGACATCACCGCCGCCAACGGCTACAAGATGACCCTGCTGGTCACCGACGCCGACGGCCGCGTGTACGCCGCCGGTAACGGCACCGTAACCGCCAGGACTGAATAAGGAGGATTATCATGACCAGGATGAAGAAAGGCGGCCGTGAGCTCGTCGTTTCTGATTCCGACGTGGCGGCGTACCTCAACGAGGGGTACGCCGTCATTGACGAAAAAGGGAACGTGCTGTCCAGGGCCAAGTCCGTCACCTATGGCGAAGCCATGGCCGAGAACGGCGACCTTCGCAAACGCGTGCAGGCGCTGACGGCGTCGCTCGAAGCCGCCCATACGGAGATTGCCGACCTGAAAAAACAGCTCAAGGCCGCCCAGAAGAAAGGGAAATCTGCCGACAGGAAAGACGCCGCCGATGACGCCGGGGACGCCCCGGACGAAAGCACCGACGAGCCCAAAGGGTAACGAATAGGCCCCAAAACAGGAGGTGAGCCGAATGGCCTGCGTAACCGCCGATTATTACACAAATACTTTCCACGGTCACGCGATCCCCGCCGATGCGTTTGAACGCATTGAAGCGGACGCGGAAGAGATGATCAACGGCATCGTTCAACTGCCCGTGACCGAAGAAGACGGGGCAACGGACCAGTTCAAGCGCGCCGTATGTTACCAGATTGAAACGCTGTACGCCGCCGGAGGCATGGACGGGATCAACAACCGGGGCACAGAGGGCATTGTGACATCCGTTTCAAACGACGGATACAGCGAGAGCCGCAAGGTTGACCCCAACGCGGTGACGTTCGGCGGAATGCCCGTTTCGGCCATGACCCTGAACCTGCTCCAGGGCATGGGCTACCTGAAACGATGGGTGTATTCGGGAGGGTATCCGGAATGAATAGTATTCTTTTCGGCGATACCGTTACCCTGTACAACCGTTACCGCGTCAACCGCGCGGATGCGTGGCAGCGAACGGTGCTCACCGGCGTTCAGGTGCGGCAGCGCGTGGAAAAAACCGTGGATTCAAGCGGCCTGCACGTGGCCCGGAGCGTGAGCGTGACCATTCCCGTGGACGTAGACGCCGGAGGAAGGCACTACCTGCCTCCCGCCCTGTTTGCCGGGAGCGACAACCGGGCAGCCTACTGGAGCCTCGACGCGGAGCACAACCTGGACGTGATCGTTTTGGGCGAATGCAGCGCCGAGCTGACCGACGAATACACCCTCGACGACCTGAAAAAGGAGCACGGATACGCAACCGTCAAAGCGGTGGCCGACAATACGCTGCGGCCGCGGCTGAAGCATTGGAAGGTGACAGCGGAATGAGCAAAGGGAAATTTAACATCTGGTCACCCAAAGGGCATTCAGTCCTCGTTAAGAACAAAAATGGCGAAGTCCGTGCCGAGCTTGTCTGGAATCCCAACTTTAGCCGCAACGTAGGCGGAACGATGGATCAGGTTCAAGCGTGGATCGACAATGAGGTTCTCAAACTCTGTGAGCCCTACGTGCCTATGGACACGTCCATGCTGATCAAGAGCGGTATCCTGTTCACCGTTCTCGGAAGCGGGCAGGTGATCTACAACACCCCCTACGCCCGCAGGCACTACTACAACCAGCCGCTTACGGACAGCCTCGACAGGCATTACGGCCCGTCCACCTTTCAGGGCGCTCCCATGCGCGGCGCGTACTGGTTTGAACGGATGAAAAACGAAGGCGGCAAGGAAGCGATCCTACGGGGAGCCAAGAAACTTCTGGCCAGAAGGAGGTCGCCATGACCGTATCCCAAGCCCTGATCCAGTGGCTGTACGGCTTCGGAAGCATCACCGTGGACGAAAGCATCGACACGGATACGCTCGCGGCGAACGCAGCCGCCTACGGCCTGTACAAGACACCCCAGACGACGGTTATCCCCTACGTGGACGGCAGCCGCGACGTCACCGCGTATTACACCTTCTGCGTTCGCCAGCGCGCCAACCAGGATGTGAAACGGCGGAACAACCAAGAATGGATGGAGGGGCTTGAAACGTGGGTGCGAGCCCGGCAGTTGAAACGCGAGCTTCCACCGGCGGACGGGAGTGCCAGACCGTGTTTATCGCCAATTCCTTCACCATGCAGGACGCGGAGAAGGACGAGGCGGTGTACCAATTGACCATCGCCGTCAACTACATCGAGCAGGCGGCATAAGCCGCCAGGAAAGGATGATATTATGCCTCAAAAAGTGATGCGGTACCAGATCGCGGACTATCTGGGGATTACGCCTCCGGGAGGCGTGCTGGCGTACCACCTGATGGGCGTCGGCGTGACTAAAATGGACGAGAGCCCCAGCCCGAAAACCAACACGGACGCCTATGTCAACAGCAAAAACGGCGTGACCACCGTGACCGGCTACGACAACAGCTTCCCCTACGACACCCAGATGATCAGCGACGACGAGGCGGTGAAAGCGCTGGTGAAGGTCGGCCACGATCAGCTGATCGGGAGCGACGCCGAATTCGAGTACGTGCGCGCGGATCTGTACGACCGCGTGGAATCCCAGCAGGCGTTTACAGGCGACGGCGCCGTTTCGGAATTTACCGTTACCGCCAAGCCCGCCGCCCTTAAGAGCGTGACCGTCGCCGGAGTCGCAACGACCGCGTATACCTACGACGCCGCGACGGGCGCCCTGACCTTTACCGCGCCTCCGGCCAGCGAAGCGGCCATTGTGGTGACCTATTACGAAGGCACGGTGTATCGGGCGCGGAAATTCCACGTGTGCTGCGAGGCGGGCGACATCAGCGGCGATCCTACGGACATCGTGCAGACCAGCGGAACGCTGCATCAGGTGGGCGATTTCACCCCCGGCACCTTCGACGTGACGGAAAAAACGTTCACCGCCGACTAACCGGATCCCCGAATATCATTACCGCGAAGGGACGTGCGTTAATGCCGTCCCTTCGCCTGTTTGAGGGAGGAAAACATATGCGGGAGATTACTTTTGTCTTTCAGGAAGCCCCGAAAATCAGCATCAACGGGCATGCTTTCGAGCTTCGCCAGAGTGATGCGGACATCTTCGACCGCTCGCTGGAGCTCAGTGAGAAATATCACAAATTGAACCGGGATTCCGCGCCGAAAACCATCCTGACCGCGCTGAAGGAGTGCGCCGCGGTGGTGGACTCGATCCTCAGCGAGGGCGCGACGGCGACGCTCAGCGAGGGCAAGCCGGTATGCATTTCGGACATGCTGCAGCTGATGGCCGTCGTGACGCGCGAGGCGGGCGCGAGCTATGCGGAGCGCCTTGCGGACTACGATGAATAAGCTGTCGCTGTCCCGCGCACCCGGGAAGGTGCTGCCGGAAACCGTGGCAGCCGGGGGCGTGGAATACCCGATTCGCGCGGATTTTCGCACCGTATTGAAAATATTCCGTCTGTTGGACGATCCGGAAATTGCGGACCGGCACAAGGGCGCAATGCTGTTGAACCTGTTTTACCCGGGGAACAAGCCGGAGCGCGGGATGGACCTGTTCTTCGACTTCATCCGAATTGAAGCGCGGCAGAGCGACCCGGAGGCCGCAAAAATCGATTACGAATACGATGCGGACGCGATTTACGCGTCCTTTTTGCAGCAATACCGCGTCGACCTGCTGGACAGCGCTACGCGCCTGCACTGGTACGCTTTCTGCGCGTTGCTGGACGGGCT
>JAQUXV010000462.1 GCA_028692205.1 Eubacteriales bacterium | reverse complement strand
AGGACGAGGTGGCGCGCGTAAGCGACGCCGACGCGAACGCCGCCATGCGCCGCATTGCCGAACGCTACCCTGTGCTGCCCGGCGTGACGGAAGAAACGTTTCTGGCAAGCGTGCGTGCCAGCATGGCCATGGAGCGGCTAGCGCAGGCGCGGGATATCGACCTGCTGGTGTTAAACGATATCGACACCGTCCTCTTTGAGCACATCGGGCTGCGGCCCGGTTTTTACCCGACCAGCGAGAACGTGAAAACGGTGGTTGTGCCGGAAGGCGATCTGGGCGGCGGTATTGCCACCTTTGCGCTGAAGCTGCTCACCGGCGACCATGTGAACTTTATCGAGCCGTTCCATATCGATCTTCCCAACGGCAATTTTGCCGCCGGGCACGCAGGCCCCAACGATTACACCGACCCCGCGGGCGCGACAAAGGTTTCGCGGGATGTGCGCTTTGCGCGCTCCAAGTACAAATACGCGGGCGCGCCGTTTGCGTGGCACGTTTTCCCGGCGGGCAGAAAAACCATGCTGCACTGCTCCGAGCACGACGGGCGTTTCCGGTTTGTGACGTCGCAGCTGGAATGCCTGCCCACCGAGCATTTTCTGGCGACATATTCGCACGCGCTGTTCCGCCCCGTGGGGCAAACCAGCGCCCGGCTGTTTGAAAAGCTGATCGATATCGGCGTAACGCAGCACTACGGCATCGTGAACGGCGATTGTTCCGCCGCCGTGCGCGATCTGGCCCGGATGCTGGACTTCGAACTGTTTGAGATTTAAGGAAAGGCGGTTATTCTGATGAGTTTTATGTTCCACCCCTACCCCTACCTGGACCATCGGGCGGTCAACCCCGTAGCCTGCGCCGATGCGGAGCGCGCTGTGTTCGGCACGCTGGAGGTAGCCAAAGCGATTGCCCGCGAAATCAAGGCGGGCAAACGCCGCGTTGCGATAGACGGGTATGCGGGTGCGCCGTTTGAGACGCTCCGCCATGCGCTGACCCAGCAACTGGGCGGCGAGACGGTGCGCCTGATCGACGCGCGCACGCTGCTTAAAACGGATCTCGACGCGGTTGTCGCGCCCTGTCTGCCCACCGACCGGGAAATGGACCCCGTATTGCTTTACGGCGTCCGTTACGACGGCGGATACGACGGCCTGCAGGATCAGGAGCGCGTAACAGCGCTGTGGAAGGCGCTTCAGACAGACGACATTTGTGTGGTCATTGGGCAGGGCGCGCTGGCTAAGCCGCTTCAGCAAGCCTACGACCTGAAAATCTGGATGGATATCACGCCCCGGCAGGCGGCGCTGAACTTTAAGTACGGCAAGGCGACCAACCTCGGCTGCGCGGAGGCTTTGCCCTACGCCGCCATGATGCGCCGTAACTATTATGTGGATTTTGAAGTGGCGATCGACCTGCGCTGGCAGCTGCTGCGGGCCGGAACGATTGATTTGTACGTATCGGCGGACGACCCCGACGCGATGATGATGCTGGATTTTCCGGCACTGACTGAGCTGTTTGACACCCTGCGCCGCAAGCCTTTCCGCTGCCGCCCGGTGTATCTGGAGGGCGTGTGGGGCGGCTTCTACTTCAAGCGTTTGCGGAAACTGCCGGAGGAAATGCGCAACTGCGCGTGGGTGTTCGACATGATTCCGTTGGAGGTTTCGCTGGTCGCGGTGGTGGCCGGGCGCGAAATCGAGGTGCCGTTCTTCACCTTTGTGCAGCAGCAGGGTGAAAAGCTGCTGGGCAAAGAGACGATGGAGAAATTCGGCGGCTACTTCCCCGTGCGCTTCAACTACGACGATACTTACCACGCGAACGGCAACATGTCCATCCAGTGCCATCCGGGCGAAGACTATGTGGTGCAGAACCATCACGAACTGGGGCGGCAGGACGAGAGCTATTATGTGTGCATCACCGGGCAGGGCGCAAAGACCTTTCTGGGCTTTCAGGAAGAGGGCAGCTGCGATGCTTTCCTGACCGCCGCCAAGCGCGCCGAAAAGACGGGAGAACTGATCGATTACGAAAAGTACCTGAATTATGTGCCTTCCAAACCCGGCACGCAGGTGATGATTCCCTCGGGCACCATCCACGCTTCCGGCCGCAACCAGGTAATTCTGGAGATCGGCAGCCTTACGGTGGGTTCCTATACTTATAAACTGTACGATTATCAGCGCATCGACCCGCAAACGGGAATGCCCCGGCCCATCCACCTTAAGGCGGGCGAAAAGGTGCTGCACCCCGAGTATACCCACGACTGGGTGGAACGCAATCTGGTAAACCACGGCGGCGTGGTGCGGCAGGGAGAGGGCTGGAAGGAAATCGTCGTCGGGGAACACGACCTGCTGTACTTCTCGTTGCGTAATCTGGTTTTTGATAAGCAGATTGAGGACGATACGAAGGGCACCTTCCACGTGCTTACGCTGGTGGACGGCGAAAAGGTGCGGGTGGAAAGCCTGCGGGATCCCTCTCGCGGGTTCGAGGCGCTTTCGATGGATATCCTCGTAGTACCCGCCGATTTCGGCCCCTACCGGATCATCAATCAGGGGCTGGGCGTGGTAACGGTGCATAAAACGCTTTTGAAGGAAAATTGCTGATATGAACGGCTGTATCCTGACGCTGGATGTAGGCGGAACCTTCATCAAATACGCGCTGATGCTGCAGACGGGCGAACCGGTTGCGGATACGGTGGCGCAGGCCCCGGCGGGGTCCGGCCTGCAAACGGCGGA
>JAQUXV010000461.1 GCA_028692205.1 Eubacteriales bacterium | reverse complement strand
ATTATATCTCGACGATGGAGTATCATCTGTTATCCGGCGCGCTGGACCGTGTGCTGGATCGTGATCCCAACGGCGATCCCGAATATAACGAGTATCATATCCGTTCCCTTTATTTCGACACGATTCGGAATACGGCGTTGCTGGATAAAATCAGCGGCGTGCGGGACCGTGATAAGTATAGGATCCGAATTTATAACTTTTCGGACCAGCTGATCCGAATGGAGTGCAAAACAAAGGTTGGAAGCCTGATCTCCAAACGTTCGATTGCGATACCACGCCTGCTAGCGGAGCAGCTGATTGCGGGCGATCCAACGGGGCTGGAGCGTACCCGCAGCGGCCTTCTGCAGGATGTTTTTCGGGAGATGACCACGAACCTGCTTCGGCCGGTCGTGCTGGTGGATTACGTACGAGAGGCCTATCTGCATCCGGTGGAAGATGTGCGGATAACGTTTGATAAACAATTGCGCACGGGGCTGAATTCACATGACCTTTTTAACCCGTACGTGCCTACAATTTCGCCTTTCGATAACGACGAGATGATTCTGGAAGTCAAGTTTAACCGTGTTCTGCCGCCATTTATCCGCGATTTGCTGTGTACCTACGTACACAGTGCGCAGAACAGCGCCATTTCTAAATATTGCTGGTGCAGGCGTTTTGAGAATTTCGAATAGCCTCTCGTTCAGCACGGGCAAAGCAAACGTTCACAGGAGTGTTGATATGCGAAAAGTGATCAGTTGTCTTACGGCGGTATTGCTTTGTTTTGGCATGGCGGCATCCGCAATGGCCGAGGATGACGCCAGAACCGAGATGATCAACCGCATCATCTCGACCGCGGAAGAAGTATATACGGCAGCAAACGGCAAGCTGCAGCGCGCACAGTACTCGGGCGATATCTATGTATGCAAGAACTATACGGTTTATCTCTTCCGGCAAAACCGTGATGCTTTTCGCATGGCCGAATTCCCGGATGTTCCGCTGGTAATCCCGGATAACCTTCCCAAAGACGAATGCACGACCTATGCGTACGGCGTGGAATGGAAGGAAGTTCCGGCATCGGAAGGGAATCCGTTTGAAGCAGCCGCAACATTCCGCTACGACACTTCCATCAGCGATGCGGAGAACCGCGAATATGCCAGGCAGTTTATGATGCAGGTGGAACGCGGCGACTATTTTCAGCTGTCGGCAGACTATTATTACGGCGTCGGCGCGCACAGCCTGGTTTTTATTGATAATTATGATCCCGAAACCCAGACGGTGCATTGGACGGATTCCAATATGAAGGGTGAAAAGAAGAACGGGATTCGTTATGGTTTGGTACAGTATGATGCCGAGAAAGATATCGATTGGTTTGTGGACGCGTTTTGCCATAAAAAGCGCGGTGCAACATTGTACCGACTTCGCGACGATATTATCTACGCGCAATAGATTATAGTAGTCATTTTAATAGGGAGATTATGTTTTCTAAAACGGTTTAGCTTGAATAGGGGAATGCCGTCTAAGCTAAAACCTGAATATGCGACCAACAGCCATGAAACGCTTATAATATAAGCGTTTCATGGCTGTTGGCATATCATCGATTGCCGGATCATTTGTCGCTTTATTCGTTTTTCTTTATATTCGTGGTGTTAGCCATATCATTTTCAGTAAGACTTTCGGCCGGTTCCGGCGCTATTAAGTGCGTATTCGCGGCCGCCTGCCGCATTCGGGCATCGCTCATACTGGCATAATGCTTGCGCGTGGTATTGACATCCGAATGCCCAAGCGCTTCCGCCACAAGATAAATATCTTCCGTTTCCTGGTACAGGTTGGTTGCATAGGTGCTTCGCAGCTTATGCGGGCTCATGCGCTTTTTCAGCGGAACCACCAGCATGGCGTATTTTTTAACCATCTGCTCAACCGCTCGCTGTGTAATTCGGCGCTTTTGAAGCGACAGAAACAGCGCGTGTGCGTGCTCCGGTTTGGTTTCGATCAATTCCCGTTCGGCATAATAGGCTTTCAAAGCCTCCGTAACTTCTTTTGGAAAATATAAAATTGCCTGATTGCCGCCTTTCCGGGTCACTAAAAGAGCGTTTGAATGAAAATCGATATCTTCCAAATTGATACCCACGCATTCGCTTACGCGGATGCCGGTTCCCAGAAACAGCATGACAATCGCAAAATCCCGCACTCGTGTAATGCGATGGAATGCGGCCTGCCGTGGCGACAGGTTATCGCCGGTGGAGACGGCGGCGATCAGCTTTTCCATTTCGTCGCGTTCCAACAGTAGGATCGGTTTCTCATGCTTTTTCGGCAGTGGCACCAATGAAGCGATATTGGCCGGAATCCGTTGGGTGCGAAATAAATAATTAAAGAACGACCGGAGCGACGACAGTTTTCGCATCACGCCGTAAGTGTGGTTTTTCAGCAAGCGTTGTTCATCCGTATCGTCGCCGATTTGCTTAAAGTACAGCGAAAGGTAATCGGCATACATTTCAATGTCCCGCGGTTTCAAGCGCGCAATTTCTTCATCGGTCAATTCTGAGGCGTTTTCAGCCGTGAAGCAGGTGAGTTCCTTCATCGCAAAGTCGAAAAACGTCCCTAAATCGATCGTATACGCAAGCCGTGTCAGCGTGCTGGTGGTGGACAGCAGGCTGCGGATAAAATCGGCGCAGGCGCGGGGCTGGGTTTTGAGCATCCTGCGAATGCTTTCCAGCCTTTTCAGATCGAGTTGCTC
>JAQUXV010000044.1 GCA_028692205.1 Eubacteriales bacterium | reverse complement strand
TGGCCTGTGGACGCGCTGCTGACAGCCATACGGCCCTGCCGCTGCTTAACGGCAAACGTTGAAGCACAGGGGTCAACCGCTCCGACGGGAGCATCGTAAACCGTTTAAGGAGGCAACTATGGAACAGATCGAGATGTTATGGGATTTCCAACAGGCCGATATGGAGGCCGATTCGTTGGAGAACGAAATCAAGCGTTCGCCTAACCGGCTTGCGCTTAAAAAGAATCGGGATTTCCTGGTGGAACAGCAAACGGTCGTCAAGCAGATGGAAGAAGAAGTCGCCCAAATGCTGGACCGTGTCGACGTTATCAAGGAAGCGATCATTCTGCAGCAGGAACAGCTGAAAACGCTGCAATCGCGCATGGAGGAAAATCCGCCGGAAACGCTGGAAGACGCGAGAACGTTCACTCAGGACGCGCAAAAGCTGATTGGCGACATCCAAAGCTACGAGCAGGAAATGCGGAAAATCCAGCAGGAAGCCGCAAACAACGAACGCTCCCAGAAAGAGCTTGTAGTCAAGTTTGCGAAAGTAAAAGCGGAATACGAAAAGCAAAAGATCGCTTATGAAGAGGAATATCGCGAGCAGATGAAGGCGCTGGAAGAGAAACGCCGGATCGCTCAGGAGAAGGGCAAGGATATCGATCCCAAGCTGATGGAACGCTATCAGATTATTAAAAAGCACTGTGTTCCCCCGGTTGCAAAACTGGTGAATGATCAGTGTGGCGGATGCTTTATGAGCCTGCCTTCGGTTACGCTGCGCAACCTCAAATCTGGCGCAAAAATAATCGAGTGCGAATCCTGCGGCCGTATGATTATACAGCTGTAGCCGGGCGTAAACCTCCACTCCCCCACGCTTCATCGCCGAAAACCGGAAACCCACGGTTGACCATCGGTTTCACGCGTTTTCCTGCCAAACAGGAGCAGCCGCGCGCGTATCGGCCGCCGCACAGCAAGGCCAACGGTAGTCCGGAATAACTTCTGTGGAAGAATACCCGCAATAGCCGTCGGTATTCGCGGTGAACCGACGTTGCCGCAACTGTTAAAACTGTTTTCATTGGGCATTTCACCCGCGCTTGCCCGGCGCACCTGCTGCGCGCGGGCATGGACAATGCCCGCGCTTATGCTTTTTTTCGGGAAGGTGAACGTAATGGACATCATATCGATTATTGAGAAAAAGAAACTTCAACAGGCGCTCACAAAAGAGGAGATCGCCTTTTTTGCCAACGGTTCCGCACAGCATACCCTGCCGGACTATCAAATTGCGGCGCTGTTGATGGCCATCCGTTTGAACGGCATGAACCGGGAGGAAACGGTTCAGCTTACTCTTGCCATGGCTGAATCCGGCGAAATGGCAGACCTTTCCGCATTGGACGGCGTGCCGACCGACAAACATTCCACCGGCGGCGTCGGCGACACCACCACGCTTGTACTCGCTCCGCTGGTTGCCGCCTGCGACGTTCCCGTAGCAAAGATGAGCGGGCGCGGCCTTGGGCATACGGGCGGTACGTTGGATAAGCTGGAAAGCATCGCCGGTTTCCACGTAGGCCTGAGCATGGAGGAGTTTATCGCGCAAGTGAAGCGTATTGGCGTAGCGGTGATCGGCCAGTCCGAAAACCTTGCCCCTGCCGATAAAACGCTGTACGCGCTTCGGGATGTTACCTCCACGGTAGACAGCCTTCCGCTGATCGCTTCCAGCATCATGAGCAAAAAGCTCGCAAGCGGCGCACAGGCTATCGTGCTGGACGTTAAAACCGGCTCCGGCGCGATTATGCATACGCTGGAGGACAGTATCACGCTCGCGCAGACCATGGTGCGCATCGGCGAAGACGCCGGCCGGCATATGGCGGCTCTGGTAACCGATATGGGCGAACCGCTGGGCAGCCACGTAGGCAACGCCTTGGAGGTTAAAGAAGCGATCGACGTGCTTGCGGGCCGCACAGGCGGGCCGCTGTTGACCGTTTCGCTGGCGTTGGGCGCACAGATGCTGCTGGCGGCAGGCGCGGCCAGCACCGTGCCGGAAGCCGAGGAAAAGCTGACCGAAGCCCTGCGTTCAGGCAAAGGGCTTGAGAAGCTTCGTCAAATGATTATCGCGCAGAAGGGCGACCCCCGTGTTTGCGACGACGTAACGCTGCTGCCGCAGGCAAAGGTAATCGAGGTTGTCCCAGCGCCGGAAAGCGGCTGCATACAAAGCATGGAAACCATGGCGCTGGGCAATCTGGCGCAGCACCTTGGCGCGGGCCGCCGCGAAAAAACCGATCAGATTGATTACAGCGTCGGTTTTGTGCTGCATCACCGCATTGGCGACACTGTTGTTAAAGGCGAGCCGCTTGCAACCGTCTACTGCCGCAGCGCTTCGGATGCGGAAACCGCCAGGGCAGGCATCCAAAGTGCGATTCGCATCGACAGCAATCCCGTCCCGCCGTTAAAACTGATTCACGCGCTTGTGGAGTCGGATCGGATCACCCGGCTCTAAAGCGCCTGAACCTCGTAAAGGATTATCCCCCGCTTTTCAAACGTTAGTTATTTGGTACCCTATTCACCATCCAAATGGAAGGAGCGAAAGCTATGCATCCGACTATCCGCCGTACCCTTGCCCTTGCAGCCGCCGTGCTGCTCCTGTTCTGGGCCGTTCCCGCGTTTGCAGCCGACGCCGCTATGTTTACGCCTCAGGATATGAACGTAAACGCTACCTATGCGGGCGCTACACAGGAAGAGGTTCGCTCCGCGTTCGGCGCTCCGCAGTCCACCGAGACGACTACGCTGCAAGCCGCAGGCGAAACGCAGGAGGTTTGGACTTACGACCAGTTAACGCTTACCTTTACGGATGGTTCTCTCACCGGCGCGCAATGGACTAACCCGACGCTGATCGGCCCGCGCGGCTTAAAAGTCGGCGACCTGAAAGAGACGGTTATCAGCGCCTTCTACGCCGATCCCGCCCAGACGGATAAAAACCTTCTGTACACCGCCGGATATGTGGAAGAACTGGGTTCTCAGCTTCCGCCGTACGGCGCGATCATCGTGGACGGCACAAGCATGATCCGCTATTGCGCGCCCATGGAGGCTTACGACGACAGCGTGCTGAGTGATCCCATGAACTATGTCTACTGGCCGCTCGCGTCCCTCTCCTTTACCCTGAATTCGGACGGCGACACGGTGGACTCCATCGCCTGGCGTGTGGCGGCTCCGGCGGAATAACGCGTTATCCGGGTTCTTCACTCGTTTGACAGCGGAAGGATCGTGTGTTATAATCATGCGAATTTCATATCATGAGGGAGTAATTTGCGCGGGAGCGCGGTTTGGTCAACAACACTGCGGGTTTTTACGCCCGTCTGGCCAGCCTTAATAAATGAGACTCATGTACAGCTTGCCTGTATATGGGTCTTTCTTTATACGGGCAAATGCCATACGATTTCAATCCTTGTCCTCGTCAGACCCAGCACGGCAACCTATATTATCACAGGAAACGCGCAGTTATCCTATCGGCCGCCGCGCAGCATTCCGGAAGGTAAACCGACGCAGTCTCCGACACGGGCAAGTATTGAACTCGCAAGAGCGAAAGGAGCAAACCCTTGGAATTTTATCAGCAGGAAACGAAAACTGTACTGGAAACCCTGAAAACAGGCGAACAAGGTTTGTCCGATGAGGACGCACAGTCTCGGTTGAAACAATACGGCGCAAACAAACTGGCGGAGGGTAAAAAGGCATCCATGTTCGGGCGCTTTCTTTCGCAGATGGCCGACCCGATGATCCTTGTTCTGCTTGCCGCGGCTGTGCTGAGCGGGATAACGTCCGCCTACGCGGGCGAGTCTTTCGCGGACGTATTCATTATCCTGTTCGTCGTGCTGCTGAACGCCGTACTTGGCGTAGTACAGGAAAGTAAAGCCGAAGAGGCGATTGCTGCCCTGAAAGAAATGACGGCTTCCACCTCGCACGTTCGCCGCGGCGGCCATCTGGTTCGCCTGAAAAGCGAAGATCTGGTTCCTGGCGATATTATCGTGCTGGAGGCGGGCGATTCGGTTCCAGCAGACGCACGGCTGCTTTCCTGCGCCTCCCTGAAGGCGGATGAATCGGCTTTGACGGGCGAATCCGTGCCGGTTTTGAAAAACAGCGAGGCGCTGAAAGAAAAAACATCGCTCGCGGACCGCGCCAACATGGTGTTTATGGGCAGTACGGTCGTTTACGGGCACGGCATCGCGGTTGTCTGTGGAACCGGCATGACTACCGAAATGGGCAAAATCGCTTCCGCCCTGACCAGCGCCGCAGATGAAGCCACACCCCTTCAGCGGAAGCTTACGGGCTTAAGCCGTGTGCTTACCTGGTTGGTACTTGGGATCAGCATTATCATTTTTATTTCCGGCGTGCTGAAGGCCGGTAGCTTGAACACCGAGGTTCTTCTCAACACCTTCATGCTGGCCGTAAGCCTTGCGGTCGCGGCCATTCCCGAGGGGCTGGCCGCGGTGGTGACCATTGTGCTGTCGATCGGCGTCACCAAAATGAGCCGCCGCAAAGCCGTAATCCGCCGCCTGACGGCCGTGGAAACGCTTGGCTGCGCACAGGTAATCTGCTCGGATAAAACCGGCACCTTAACACAGAACCGTATGACGGTGGTCGATACATACGGCGTTGATAACAACCTGCTCGCAAAAGCCATGGCGCTTTGTTCCGACGCGGAGCTGGATGAAACCGGCAAACCCGTCGGCGAGCCGACCGAATGCGCCCTCGTTGCGTACGCTGTCACACTGGGGCTTTCCAAAACCAGTTTAAGCAGCCATTATCCCCGGCTGGGCGAGGCGCCTTTTGACAGTATGCGAAAGATGATGAGCACCGTCCACCGGGATGATGAAGGCTTTACGCAATACACCAAGGGCGCTCCCGATGAGCTGTTGTCCCGATGCACGCATGTGTTGACCGAACAGGGCGAACAGCCGCTTACGGATCAGCTTCGGGGCGAAATTCTCGCGGCAAACCGCAATATGGCCAACCGCGCTCTGCGCGTTCTGGCCGCAGCCTATCGCCATTACCGTCTGCAGCCCGATACCTTTGCACCGGAGGCTTTGGAAAACGATCTTGTATTCATCGGCCTTACCGGCATGATCGATCCGATCCGCCCCGAAGCAAAGGCCGCCGTTGCCAAGTGCCGCGACGCGGGTATTCGCGTGGTAATGATCACCGGAGACCATATCGACACGGCGATTGCCATCGCAAGGGACCTTTCTATTCTGGAGGATGCCTCACAGGCGGTTGAAGGCCGCAGCCTCGACCTGATGAGCGACGATGAGCTGAATAAGGCTGTGGAGCGGTATTCCGTTTATGCGCGCGTACAGCCAGAGCACAAGGTTCGCATTGTGCAGGCATGGAAGCGGCTTGGCAAAGTCGTCGCGATGACGGGCGACGGCGTAAACGACGCGCCCAGCATCAAGGCCGCCGATATCGGCGTCGGCATGGGCATTACCGGTACAGACGTTACTAAAAACGTCGCCGATATGATCCTTGCGGATGACAATTTCGCAACGATCGTCAGCGCCGTGGAGGAAGGCAGAAAAATCTACTCCAATATCCGCAAGGCAATTCAATTTCTACTTTCCTCCAACCTGAGCGAGGTCGTCGGCATTTTCACCGCGACCATGCTCGGTTTCACCTTGCTGAAGCCCGCCCATATTCTGTGGATCAATCTGATTACGGACAGCCTTCCCGCGCTTGCGCTGGGCATGGAAACCGGAGAGGACGACGCCATGCAAAAGCCGCCTCGTAACGGAGACGAAGGCATTTTCTCCCACGGTGTGGGCGGGGATATTGCCTACCAGGGCGTGTTGGTCGCCCTGCTGACCCTTGCCGCATACCTGATCGGCCACCGCATCGAATCCGGCCTGTGGGAATTGGTTAACAGCCCCGACGGCATAACCATGGCGTTTATGACCATGTCGATGGCGGAAATCTTTCAGGCGTTCAACATGCGTTCCCGCCGAGGTTCCATCTTCCGGCTCAAAAAACAGAATCTATATCTTTGGGGTGCGGCTGCCATTGCCCTGTTGCTGACAACCTCGGTGATTTATGTACCGTTCCTGAAAAGCGCATTCGGCTTCACCTCCATCAGTCTGGTGGAATATACGGTTGCCGTGGGGCTTTCGCTGTTGATTGTGCCGATGGTGGAACTGGTGAAGTGGATTCAGCGCCGACATCCAAAAGCCTGAATATCAATTCATTCACAGTAGACAGCAGTTTGTAACGTTTCTCATTGCCCGGCGGCAGCCGGGCTTTTCTGCCTGTACTCCTTTGCCTTAACGGGCGCTTTTTGCAGTTATCCCCCATCACCCCGCCATTTACGCCGGGTGATGCGAACACTCCCAACAGAACATATTCCTCCGTTGCCGCCAAAAGCTAAGGTTTATCTGTTCTCAAGATAGAAATACGCCCTTCTGTTTTAAGCCACCGCCAAAGATACCAAAACACCGGCGAGCATAAGCGGCAATCTCCATGCCCGCTTGCAATGCTTTTTCTCCTCTGAAGTCATAAAACAAATCGGGGCTTCACAACGCAACGGGGCGTCCGGCAACTGCCGGACGCCCCGTTGGTTTAATTTTCCTAATTACTTGGCATCCGCTTTTTTGAATATTCCCGCCGCGGGAATGGCCAGGAAAATCAGCCAGCCCGGATGCCAAAGGTGGAAGAAGAACCCAAGCACAAGGTAGATCAGCGTGATCATAACGGGGTTAAGCCAGCGCTCCGCCGCGTTCTTGGGCTTCATGTAATATAATGGAATGGTGAAGAACAGCAGCCATGCCGGGTGCCACAAATGGAAGAATACCCCCAGCACCAGATACAGAATGGTAATGAAAATAGGATAGAACTGATCCCACTTTCGTTCATTGGCACGGTTCTTTTCTTTCTCCTGCGCTTCGTAATAGCTGCCTTCCGGCCCCAGCGCATCATTCGGATCTGGCATGGCGCTTCTCTCTCCTCTTTGTTATTCCTTTTGTTATAATGTCCGCCGTCAGCTTTCCGGCTCCAGCAGGCCCAGATCGCCGTCCTTGCGGAGGTAAAGCACATTTGTGCGATCGGTGTCGATGTTCACGAATACGAAAAAGCTATGCCCCAGCAGCTCCATCTGGAGAATGGCATCGTCCACCGACATGGGGCGTACGGGGAAGGTTTTATTTCTGACGATTTTGCGGTTGTCTTCCACAACATCGCAGAAATCTTCGGTATACTCGAACTCGGTCGGTTTGAAAGCGCCCTCGCGGATGCGCTTGCCCAGCTTGGTGCGATGTTTGTGAATCTGCTTTTCCACTTTCGCCAGCGCCTGGTCAATGCTGACGTAAAGGTTATCGTCGCTGCTGGACTCGGCCCTAAGCACAACCCCCTCGAACGGGACGGTAATCTCGCAGGTACGGCGGTTGTTCTTCTCCCGGGTCAGGCGTACAAGGATTTCGGTGTCCGGATTCAAATAGCGCTCCATTTTGTTGATCTTTTTCAGAACACGTTCGGAAACACCGTTGGATACGGTCATGTTTTTACCGGTAATAACGGTCTTCATCGTTTTTTGCTCCTTTGCGAAATAATCAGGTGACGATCATTGGTCGTCGCACAGGCTTTCCTTTGCGTACACCAATGGATTCACGCTCCTTTCGGCAGCGGCCTCATTTTGTTTCGCTAACATAAATTTCGACGGCGTGAGCGGTTTCCCCTGCATACGCTTTGATGAACCGCTTCGCTTACTGATATTGTACCCAAAAAGCGGAAAATGAAAACGGCAACCGCTCATACGACCCGATTTTTTGTTCCAAAACCGCTTTTTGCCTTCTCAATTCCCATGTAAATGTGCAAACCGGGAGCTACAAACACGGCTCCCGGTTCAAACCGTTGTCGAAACTCCTTCATATACGCAAGCTCAGCTTGTGTTAATCGGTTCAGATAAGCCAAGCCCCGCCGCATACCAGCAGAAGCGTACACATGTGGATATAACCGCCCGTTACGGCGCAAGTAACAAGCCGGTCGGTCCTTTTTCAGAAAATAGATAACCGGGAGCCGCGTTTGCGGTTCCCGGTTCAAATACTATTCTTCTGTGGAGCTCAATCAGGTTCCCAGATAGGCGTTTTTAACGCTTTCATCGTTCAACAGGTCGCTTGCTTTGCCTTCCATAATGATACGGCCGGTTTCCAGCACGTAAGCCCGATTGGCAATGGAGAGCGCCATGTGCGCATTCTGCTCCACCAGCAGGATGGTGGTTCCCTCTTTGTTGATATCCCGGATAATGGCGAATATTTCTTCAACCAGAATTGGGGAAAGGCCCATCGAAGGCTCATCCATCATCAGCAGCGTCGGTCGGGCCATCAAAGCGCGCGCGGTCGCCAGCATCTGCTGTTCGCCGCCGGACAGCGTGCCTGCCATCTGCTTCACGCGTTCCTTGAGCCTGGGGAAGTGGCTGAATACCATTTCCAGGTCCTGCTGCGTTTCGCTCTTGCTTTTTCGTGTGTACGCGCCCATTTCCAGATTTTCCAGCACCGTCATCTCGCTGAAAATGCGGCGTCCCTCCGGTACTTGCGACAGGCCGCGGCCGACCAGCTTATACGCATCCAGCCCGTTGATGGATTGCCCACCGAAAGCGATGCTGCCGCTCTTATACGGAATCAGCCTTGAAATCGCGTGAAGCGTGGATGTTTTCCCCGCGCCATTGGCGCCGATCAGGGTGACGATCTCCCCCTTTTCCACGTTGAAGCTCACGTCGTGCAGGGCGTGGATAGCGCCGTAATATACATTAAGGTCCTTAACTTCAAGCATTGCCATCGGGAATCGCCTCCTTTACGGGTTTTGCCGCGCTGTCGCTGTGCCCAAGATACGCCTTGACCACTTCGGGGTTATTGCGAATCTCCGCGGGTTTCCCTTCCGCGATAATCCGGCCGTAGTTAAGCACATAAATCCGTTCGCAAATACCCATAACGAGCTTCATATCGTGCTCGATCAGCAAAACCGTTACGTTAAACTTCTCGCGGATAATCCCGATCGTTTCCATCAATTCTCTGGTTTCGATGGGGTTCATGCCGGCGGCAGGTTCGTCCAGCAAAAGCAGCTTGGGGTTGGTCGCCAACGCGCGGCAGATTTCCAGCTTTCGCTGCTGGCCGTACGGCAGGCCATCCGCGGGCAGGTCGGCGCTTGCTTCCATGTTGAACACGCGCAGTATTTCCCGGGCGCGCAGGTCGATGCCCGCCTCTTCCCGCGTATACTGCGGAAGCCGGAATATACCGTCTGCCGCGGAATAGTGCATCCGCGTATGGAACGCAATTTTGATATTTTCAAGCACCGTCATGCTCTTGAACAGACGGATATTCTGGAAGGTTCTCGCGATGCCGTTCTCAACGATCTCGTAGGTTTTTTTGCCGACGACGGATTTGCCCAACAGCTGGATATCACCGTTCGTGGGCAGGTATACGCCGGTCAACATATTGAACACGGTCGTTTTGCCCGCGCCGTTGGGCCCGATCAGTCCGACGATTTCGTTATTCATTAGCCGGATGTTTACGTCCTCGGCCGCCTGAAGGCCGCCAAAGCGAATACCCAGGCGCTTGGTTTCCAGCACCGGTTCGCCTTCGGACACCTGATAATCCGGAACATCCGGCATAATCGGCGTCACATGAGTTTTGCTCACTACCGTCTGCGGTTTCTCCGGCAGCTTCAACCGCCGTTTCAGCCAGCCGAAAAGCTGGTTCCCAACGAACGCGAAGGAGAATTCCGCCGTGCCCATCAATCCCTTGGGGCGGAAGAGCATCATCAGAATCAACATAAGGCTGTACAGCAGCATCCGGTAATCGGCAAACTCACGCAGCAGTTCCGGAAGCAGGGTTAGTACCGTCGCCGCAATAATGCTGCCGGTAATGGAGCCCATGCCGCCCAGCACCACCATCACCAGATATTCAATGGACTTGTTAAAGTCGAACGTCGCCGCGGAAATACGGCCGATCTGGTGGGCGTACAGGCCGCCCGCGATGCCCGCGAAGAACGCCGCGAAGGTGAATGCGAAAATCTTATACCGTGTCACCGATACGCCGGTCGCCTCGGAAGCCACTGCGTTTTCACGAATGGAGATGATCGCGCGGCCATGGCGTGAGCGCCCCAGCGTGAACATAACGACGATTACGGCAACCATAATAAAGTACGTCAGCGAGAAGTTGTTTACGCGCGGCACGCGGCTGATACCGCTGGCGCCGCCGGTGATCTGCAGGTTCTGGATAATCACGCGGATAATTTCGCCGAAGCCCAGCGTGATAATGGCCAGATAGTCGCCCTTCAATCGAAGGGCAGGCACGCCGATGATAAAGCCCATCACCGCCGCCAGAATGCCGCCCGCAAGCAGCGATATCGGCAGGTACGCCACCGGCACCCATCCGTTTGCCGCCAGCGATTTGGTAATAATGCCCGCGGTAAACGCGCCCACGCTCATAAAGCCCGCGTGGCCCAGCGCCAGTTCGCCCAAAAAGCCGGTGGTCAGGTTTAAGCTTACGGTCATGATCACGTTGATGCCGATCATGATCAGGATGCTTGCATAATACTTGTTAATCGCGCCGTTGTTGATGAGAGATACAATCACGATATAGACCAGCGCAATTAATGAAAGGTTGAGCAGATACGTTCTTTGCTTTTTATTCATGCCGTTCACCTTACACCTTCTCGCGCTGTACGCGTCCCAGCAGGCCCGAAGGCTTGAACAGCAATACGATAATCAGGATACCGTACACTACCGCGTCGCTGAGCTGTGTGGATACGAAGCCCTTGGTAAGGCTCTCGGCGATACCCATGATGAAACCGCCCACCATCGCGCCCGGCAGAATGCCGATGCCGCCCAGCACTGCGGCGATGAACGCTTTCAGGCCCGGCATGGCGCCCATGGTAGGCGCAACGCTGGGATATGCTATACAGTACAGCGCTGCGCCGATCGCGGCCAGCGCGCAACCGATGGCGAACGTCATGGAGATGGTAACGTTTGCGTTAATCCCCATCAGTTTCGCAGCGCCGATGTCCTCGCTTACGGCGCGCATGGCCTTGCCGGAACGGCTTTTCATCACGAAAAACTGCAAACCCACCATCAGCAACACCGCCACCACAACCGTCAGAAGCGTAACAAAGCTGATGCTGACTTCGCCGATCGTGATCGGATTTACCTTGAACACGGTCGGAAAGGGCCGCGGGTTGGCCGAAAACAGCAGCTGCGCGCTGTTTTCCAGCAGGTAGCTGACGCCGATAGCCGTAATCAACGGGCAAATACGGGGCGCTTCGCGAAGGGGTTTGTAAGCAACGCGCTCAATGACCACGCCGATGATGACGCTGACAAGCATTGAAGCCGCCATTGCGAGCGGGAAAGCAATGCCCAGATCCACCATCAGGATCACCGTCGTATAGGCGCCGACCATCATGATGTCGCCGTGGGCAAAGTTGATCAGCTTTACAATACCATACACCATCGTGTAGCCAAGGGCAATCAGCGCGTAAATTGCGCCGGTTCCAAGGCCGTTGATGAGCTGGTTAAGGAACAGCACCATGGATTATCCCACCATCCTTCTTCCACGCGCGCACAGGCATAGCTCCGCCGCGTTACTACACACCGTTATACGGCAAGCCTCCGGTTCAATCCTCGCAGTTTCCAAACCTGTTCGCATTCGGTTTCGCACTTCTTCCGACCTGATGATAAAGTGCCGACGCAGCCATGCGCGATGATCCGTTACCTGTTGCGGAAAACAGGCTCATCTTCCGTCTGAAGATGCGTCCAGGTATTGAAAAACAGCTCCCGAGGCCGGGGGCAGGGTGAATGCACCCTTAACGAACGCCGTTCGGCGGGAGGACACACAAATGTTTCCCGCGCAGGCAGTTGTCCGGGTTGAAATATAGCATCAGCCCTTTCCGGAAAGGCATGCAAAAATGCCTCTCCGGAAAGGGCTGAAAGAGGGCGGCGGCCAGCCCGGCCCTCTTTCAAAATATGAACTTATTCCTGCGGGGCCTGCTGCTTCACGAAGACCTGGTTGCCTTCCGCATCGTAGTTGAGGATGAACGCGCTCTTGATGGGATCGTTGTGATCGTCAAACGTGATCACGCCGGTCACACCCTCGGTGGAGCTGTTCTTGATGGCTTCCACAATCGCGGCGGAGTTGGTGGGGTCGCCTACGGACGCAATCGCGCTGCAGAGCACTTTCGCCGCATCGTACGCGGTGGCGGAGAAGGAGATGGAGGGCATTTCACCGTACATCGCCTGATAGTCGGCCAGATACTTCTGCACCAATTCGCTGTCGGCGCTGTTGGAGAAGTGATCGGAATAATACATGTTCACCAGCAGGCTCTTGTCGCTGATGGAACCGGTGATGTTGGAGATGCCGTCGCCGCCGGTGAACTTAACATCCATGCCCAGC
>JAQUXV010000460.1 GCA_028692205.1 Eubacteriales bacterium | reverse complement strand
GCAGCAGCGTCCAGTTGCGCGCTTCATCCATCCGCAGGGAAGGGGTGCTGCGAAACCGGATCACGTTGGGCCCGTAAGGCTCCAGCCAGACCAATTCGCCCCGCGTTTCCCATAGAATACGGTTTCCTGCAACATCCCCGTTAAACGGGGGCGCGATATAATAGGCCATGTCGTCGTTCCTCCTTGCGTTACCGTGTCGCGTTTACCTGCCACGCGCCGCCGGTAGCCGGAATACGAATGTGGGTGTCCGGTCCCACGTGCTGAAGCGGAAGCTCGTTTCCGTCCATGGTTGCATGCTTCAGCTGCACATTGCGCCAGACGAGCGTACAGGGGCAGGTGCCCGCGTCGGAACCGAAAGTTAGCGTGTCGCCTTGCACGCGCAGGGAAAGCGTTGCCGATGCGTCGTACAGTGTCAAGCGGTTTTCTCCCGGGTTTTCGCCGGGCGCGAGGATGACGGTCAGCTCCTCAAGCGGTTTTTCGTCCACATATTGCTGGTCCGGCCCCATGGGGACGATTGCGTTCTCCCGCAGGTACACCGGGAACCGGTCGAGCGGACAGGTGAAGGTTTGCCATTGCCTGCCGCTGTGGACTTCTCCGGTAAAAAAGTCCGTCCATCTACCTTCCGGGAAATATACGTGAACCGTATTATCCCGGGTGAGCACCGGGGCTACCAGCAGCTCGGAGCCAAACAGATACTCCGTATCGATGCCGCGAACACACAGGTCGTCCGGATACTCGTAGCACAGGGGCCGGTGGATGAGCGTTTGCTCGTGCTGCACGGCCAGCACCTGATTGTACAGATAGGGCAGCAGTCGGTACCGAAGCTTGACAATCTGCCGGAAAAGCGTCACGGTTTCTTCGCCGTAATCCCATGGCTCGCGCGAGTAGAAACCGTGAAGGCGCGCGTGCGAGCAGAACATGCCGAACTGCACCCACCGGATGTAAAGTTGCGGGTCGGTATCGAACCAGAAGCCGCCCAGGTCGCTGCTCCAGAAGGGAATGCCGCTCAGGGAGGCGTTGAGGCAGCCCTTCACAGATGTGGCCAGACTGCCGAAATCGGTGCCCGCGTCGCCGCCCCAGTGTATCGGGTAACGCTGGGAACCGGCGTAAGCGCTACGCGCCCAGATCAGCGCGTTCTGCTCGCCCTTTACCTCGCTGGTAACCTCATAGGCCGCCTGGTTATAAAGCAGCGCATACAGATTGTGCATTTTTTCGCCGTCCACGCCCGCATACTTGAAAAACGGCGGCGCCGATTCGCCAAAATCGGCTTTAATTACGTCCACACCCATTTCCAGCAGCGGCTTCAGCAGCTTCTGCTGGTACCAGCGCACGGCTTCCGGGTTGGAAAAATCGATCAGGCCATGGGGAAAGCGGATGTCCCCGTCCGGCATGGAGGCGAAGTAGCCCTTCTGCAACGCCTCGTCATACACGGCGTGGGAGATGCTGCCGCGCTCCACGTAAGGCAGTTGCCACAGGGACAGTTTATAGCCGTTTTGATGCAGCCCGTCGATCATGCCGGATACATCGGGGAACCGGGTCGGCTCAAACTGCCAGTCGCAGATCCAGTTTTCGGCAAACCAGTCCGTATCGACGTGGATAACGTCGCAGGGCAGGTCGTTGGCCCGCATCAGGCGGGCCACACGCTCCACCTCCTCGCGGCTGCGGTAGCTGATTTTGCTGATCCATAACCCCAAACTCCATTTGGGGGGTAACGCCGGTTTGCCGGTCAGCGCGAAGTACTCCTGCAGCAGCTGCTGCGGCCGACTGCCCCGCATGATGAAGCAATCCAGCCCCTCTTCTTCCGCCAGCAAATGCACGGCCTTGCTCAAATCGGCCCCGAAATCGGCCTGCACCGCGCCGGAAGCGTGGATGAACATGCCGTATCCCCGGCTGGAATAGAACAGAGGAATGCTTTTATACATGCGTTCGGTGTTCACGCCAAGCGCGTTGGTGTTCCAAAGCCTGTATTTCCGTCCGCGGTGATCCAGATCCGAAAACACTTCGCCAAGGCCGTAGAAACTCTCGTACGCATCGGCGCAAACGGCTTCGCTGGCGAAGCGACGCCCGGTTTCCCCGTCGTACAGAAAGCCGAACGGGGTGATTTCGTAGGGCATATAGGAGTGGTTATCCCGGCCAAACTGTTGGTAAAATACCCCCTGATCGTCCGACAGGGTCAGATTCCATACGTTTTGATCTATTTTCGCCGTGATCGTTCCGTTGCTTAACGTCAAAACCGCGTCGTCCTCAGCAACGGTAAGCTCGGGCTGCGTTTGCCGTTCCATCGGAGCGATCATGAAACTGTCGGGCTCATAGGGGGTAAAGCCTTCGCACAGCGTCAGCCGAACGGTGCGGTCGCGTACAAAATCCAGCAGCACCGTCAGGGTTGTCGTGTTGCCCTGCTCGCTGAACACCTGCCGGTAATCAAAATAGCGATAGGTGTACCGTTCCGCCACGTAGCGGCCTTCCACCGTCAGCACCGCGCGGCTGCCTTCCACGCGCCATGCTTTTACCCGGCTGACCAGCAGCATGGAAAGGCGTTTGGAAGCCGACACCTGCGGAAACGTCGGCATATTGATCCATACTTTTTCGGGCGGCACAACGCGCTCGTCCGTTAAACCGTGCATAATTTCGCCCAGTTCGTTACGCTGAACCAAATGATCTTCCATCGTTCATCCTCCTCCGTTATCCGGTTACCCTTTTACCGCGCCGGCGGTCAACCCGC
>JAQUXV010000459.1 GCA_028692205.1 Eubacteriales bacterium | reverse complement strand
ACACCATCACGCGCTGGTACACATCGCTGTCCAGCAGATATAGCAGATGATCGTACTTCTGCTCGCGGGTGGTTGCGATAACATATTGCTTGATCTGCGGCCGGTTCTCCTGCGTCGCGGGCACCACGATTTCCACAGGGTCTTGCTGATACTTCCATGCAATGGTCAGCACTTCCTGGTTGGTGGTGGCGGAATACAGCACCAGCTGCCGGGTGGGGGGCGTGGCTTCGATAATACGGGTCACGTCTTTCACAAAACCCATGTTGAGCATCTCGTCGGCCTCGTCCAGCACCATGGTATGCACGGAATCCAACCGGATATTACCGCGGTTCATATGGTCCAGCAGGCGGCCGGGCGTTGCGATGACAATCTGCGGAAACTTTTTCAAGTCTTTTATCTGCTTTACGATGGGCTGTCCGCCGTATAAAACCGCGATGCGCAAACCGTCTATAAACTGGGAGAGCGTGCGAAGCTCCTCCGCGATCTGTAGGCTCAGTTCCCGGGTAGGGGCGAGCACGAGTTCCTGTACACGATTATCTTTCAAATTCACATATTCCATCATCGGGATGCCGAAAGCGAGCGTTTTTCCTGTGCCGGTGGGGGCAATGGCAATTACGTCGCGCCCCTCCATCATCAACGGCAGTGTTTTCTCCTGTACGGCGGTCATCTCGCGGATTCCCATCTTTTCGATGGCGCGTAATACTTCCTGGCTGATGGCTGATGACGCCTGCTTAAATGTCATGGGTTGCTGATTCGTTTCCTGTGCCAATTCGTCGGGCTCCTTACATTAATTGTCGAAATCATTGCATCCGTAACCGTCGGCAGGGTTTCTGCGCGGTTGCCGGTATCCAAAAGGGGTTAACCTCTTTCGCAACAAACTATACCAAATTCCCTATATTCGACACTATAAGCGCGTCTCCTGCTATTTTTGGATACAAACCCGGAAAAGTGTTCCGGCGGTGGTGGCAAGGCATGCTCACGGGTGTACAACGGCCGGGTTTATGGTATAATAAGTTCCTTGCCAAACGATTCCGCCCCATGATACCGCAAGGGTAAAGTGAAATCGGCTCCTGCGCAACTGCAAGATCGGTTTCCGCAGCCTTTCCCGGTAGAATCGTACGCATGCCGCCGTTATAAATGCGCGACCGGCAAAACCGGTTGCGATGCGGGAAGAGGCGCGCATCGGGCGGAGATAAAAGACTGTTTAACAGGGGGATCAATACAATGAGCCGACTGGGGGATTTGCTGCGTACGGAGCGCCTGCGCAGAAAAATGACGCTCAAAGACGTCGCCAAAGCAGGCGGAGTGAGCGAAGGTTTTTTGAAGGATGTCGAAGAAGGCAAACGCATTATTGCGGACGACCAAGCCAGAAGGATATTGAAAAAGATCGGCCTGACGGAGCATAATGAGCCGGATTTCACCCTGGACGATATTGCCGCCGCCGTCGACCTGCAAACGGTGCAGCCGGGCGCGGCAACCGTGCAAAAGAAGCCGAAGAGGGAAGCGGAAGCGACCGTTGCCTACCACGATGAGGAAAGCGGCGCGGCACAGAGCGGCGTCTGGCTGGATGCGCTGGCAAGCGTGCTGAAGCGCGTGCCGGTTTACAACGCCGTGATGAAGGAAGTGGATCACCGGCTGCTGCCGATACTGGACGGGCGCATTGAGGGCGCGGCTCCGGACAAGGTATTCTACTATCAAATGCCGGACGACAGTATGCGCGGTTTCCGTATCCTGCGGGACGACCTGTGCCTGGTCGTACCTTCCGCCAGCCCCATCGACGGCGCGGTAATGCTGGTTGAGTATCGGGAGCACCGCGTGCTTCGCAAGTTGAAGAAACTGGATGCGCTGCATGTATTGCTGCAAAGTTACGACCGGGAATATACGGCGGAGCCCTGCGCGCTGCCCGACCTGAACATCCTTGGCCGGGCCGTGAAGGCGGAGTTCCCGCTTTAACATCCATTAGCAAGCATTGAAAAAGAACCGCCATACCAGTCGCGGTGCAGGAGTACGGCGTTGAACCCGAAAAGGCCCGACAGGCAGACACCCAACCCTTCGCACAGCCGCCGCCGCATTGCCGATGCCTGAGGCGGCAGGGGTCGGTGCGGTGCCTGCCGATGCCTCGGATGCTACGAAAATTTGCTGGATTCCGGTGAAACATTCCATAAAGGTTCAACAAGAATTTATTTGGAAGGCAGGCGGATGTTCCGATGAAACCGGACGCGATGCTGGTGATCGACGTGCAAACGGCGCTTGTAAAAGCCGGGCCCTACCACAAAGAACAATTGCTCGACACGATCAGCGGGCTGCTTTCCGCCTGCCGACACGCCGAAATCCCGGTGATTTACGTTCAGCATGACGACGAAGAACTGGTGCCCGGCTCCGAGGGGTGGCGGATAACCCCTGAAGTCGCGCCCGAAGCCGGTGAAAAGTGCTTTGAGAAGCAATTTAGCAGCGCTTTTCGGAAAACAGGGCTACAGTCGTATTTGCAGAAGCTGAACGTTCAAAACTTGCTGGTTTGCGGGATGCAAACGGAATACTGTGTTGATACCACAATCAGAGTAGCTTTCGAGTTGGGTTACAACGTTACCGTACCGAAAGGCGGAACAAGCACTTTTGATAATTGGCACTTCAAGGCGGACGAGCTGGTTTATTATTACGAAAACCGGATCTGGAACGGGCGCTTCGCACAGGTGGCCGCGGCCGGGACGATTCTTCGGGAGAT
>JAQUXV010000458.1 GCA_028692205.1 Eubacteriales bacterium | reverse complement strand
CTGCCGGCAAACTTGGCGATTCGGTCCGCCATGCGGTCGCCGAAAGAAATCTGGTTTTCGGGGAGCTCGCTGGTGTTTCTGGACAGGCGGCTTTCCAAAAGCAGGTGGATAATCTCTTCTTCCTGTAATTCTTTCTCTTCCTTATTGTTTAACAGCATCTTAATCAACGTCTGTTGGCTGCGGTGTTCCGACATGGCTGTTTCCTCCGTCCTGAGGCGGCGTGCCAATCGGGCTGCCGCGGCTTGACAATGTACCGGAAACTATTATACAACACACGCATGCCGCGGTTCAATAGAGCATCGATACTGGATTGACAAGCCCGCCGGTTCGGATATAATAAATATAGAAAACCGGAAACGCCGCACAAAGGCCGCGAAACCGGGCAGGCACCCGCGCAATACGGAAAACCGGGTTCTCCGGCGGCGGGGTTACGGCGGTTTCAAAACGGAAAAATCGGTTTATCCAAATGCATAAGGAGGTCGATTTGCAATGAAAAAGTATGTTTGCACGGTATGCGGGTACATCTATGACGAGGCGGAAGGCATCCCCGACGACGGTATCGCCCCGGGCACCAAATGGGACGATCTTCCGGAAGATTGGGTATGTCCGCTTTGCGGAGCCACTAAAGACGAATTCGAAGAACAGTAAGGGTTAACGCCCGCGGCGAAACGCAAAAATCGCCGCGGGCGTTTTATTTTACGCGCGATGAAACGGCAAGGGAGGATACGATATGAAGCAGTACGCCTGCACTGCCTGCGGAACCCTGTATGATGAAGCTGCGGGAAGCCCCGAAACCGGCGCGGCCCCCGGCACCCCATGGGAGCGGCTGCCGGAAGGCTGGCGCTGCCCGAACTGCGGCGCGGAAAAAGCGAAGTTCGCCGTGCTGCCCGATGCTGAAGACGGGGAGGGCGAACAGGCATATCCTATGACGGATACGGAAATGAGCGCCCTGTTTTCCAATCTGGCGCGCGGCTGCGAAAAACAGTATATGCCGGATCAGGCCGCGCAGTTCACGGCGCTGGCGGATTATTACGCGTCGGTTCGGCCGACGCGTTCGGAAGCGGGCGACCCTGCGCCGCTTGTGGAGAACGATCTTACGGCTCTTTTCCCCGCCGCGAAGGCCGCCGCAGAGGCGGAGGGCGACCGGGGCGCGCAGCGCGCGCTGGTATGGAGCGAGAAAGTGACCCGCATTCAGCGGTCGCTGCTCACCCGTTACCAAAAGCAGGGGGAAGCGATGCTGGAAAACAACAACGTTTACGTATGCGGCATCTGCGGTTTTATCGCCGTTGCCGATCAGCCGCCCGCGCTTTGCCCCGTGTGCAAGGCGCCGGATTGGAAATTTGTGAAAGTGGAGGGGAGGTAGCGCCATGTATGCCGTAAGAACGCTGCGCCTATGCACCAAGGATTGCCTGTGTTTATATGTTTGCCCCACCGGCGCCACCGACACGGAAAACAGCGTGATCGACCGGGCGAAGTGCATCGGCTGCGGCCAGTGCGCGCAGGCCTGCCCCTCCGGCGCGATTACCATGGTGCCGGAAGCGATGCCGCCCCAGCAGATGAAGCGGGAAACGGTGGTCGCCGCGATGCGCGGGCTGGTTCGCAGTAAAGCCGCACAGGAAGAGATTGCCGCTGCGGGGAAAGGCGCGATGAGCGCCGCCCTTGCGCTGTCCAACCGGCTGATGGCGGAGGATCTGCTGCGCGAAGCCGGCTATATGCTGCCGCAGAGCGGCAATGTGCGCGACGTGTTGGAAACCTTGCTGAAAACGCCGCAACCGGCGGGCTTTCCCCGCGACGCGGCGCAGGCGCTGCTGAACACCCTGCCCTTTAACGAATAACCGGCGCTATGCGGGAAAGCTGCGCAGGTAAACCCGGTTGTGGTCGGGATCCAGAAAGCACAGGTTGCGCGCTCCCCAGGGACGCGTTTCCGGCGGAGAAACGATGGTTACCCCCGCGGCAACAAGCCGGGCGTATTCCACGTCCACATCCGGGACGGTAAAAGCCAGACAGATGTTGTTGTTTTCATTGTTTTTCACGCTGCCGTCGTTATACACGGTCAGCATCGTTTCTTCGGCGATCAGGGTCTGGTGGATATCGTCGCCGTTCGGGGCGTCTATGCTCAGCAGCCACCGGTAAAACGCCGCGAGCGTCGGCACATCGTTGGTACACAGGGCGACCTCGCCGATTCGCATTGCCATCCCCACCTTTCGGATGTTGTCTGTTTCCGTTTCCCGCCGGAGGGAGGTAAAAACCTTTGCAGGTAAGCGTTATCGTGTTTGACAGAGATTCCCTGCAATGGTAAGATAAGCTTGACACTGGAGAAAAAACCATACGCCCGACCCGGAAAGGATGTGTACAGGATGCAGCTGTCTTCCATTGGGTTGCCCGCCATATCGTTGACCGGCCTTGCCATCGCGCCGATTATCGCGCTGGTTGGCGCGGTAGTGATTGCGGTGATCTTTTTGAACCCCAAAAAACAGGACCGTTTTGAGGGCTGGAAGCGTAAGCTGTCCGCCCATCTGAACTTCGAACATTATCTTCTGTCTTCAATCCTGAAATTCCTTTATGCCTTCTGTGTGCTGTACAGCGTCGTTTACGGCATCACGCTGATGATCTCCGCGCAGATCCTGATGGGGCTTGTAACGCTGGTGCTGGGGCCGGTGGTGGTGCGGATGGTGTTTGAGCAGATTATGCTCCTGCTCTCCATCCGGGACGAATCCGCCCG
>JAQUXV010000457.1 GCA_028692205.1 Eubacteriales bacterium | reverse complement strand
AATGCAAGAGCTTTACCAAGCTTGCTTTCCAGATGAGCGAGGAGTTGGATACGCCGGTTTTTATTCGGCTGACAACCCGCATTTCCCACGCGCGCAGCGCCGTGGCGCTGTGCGAGCGGGACGAAGTCGGCGTGAAACCGTACCGCAAAGATCCCATGAAATATGTGATGATGCCCGGCATGGCCCGCAAACGGCATTTGAAGGTGGAGGAGCGCGAAGAGTTCCTTGCCGCCGCCGCCGACCGCCTGCCGATTAACGTGATGAAGCTGCGTGATACGTCCGTAGGCATTATCACCAGCGGCGTTTGCTACCAGTATGTTCGGGACGCGCTGCCCAACGCAAGCACCCTGAAGCTGGGCATGGTGTATCCGCTTCCGATGAAAATGATTCGCGAGTTCGCCGAAAAAGTGGATAAGCTGATTGTGATCGAGGAGCTGGAAGGCCTGATTGAAAAGGATATCAAGGCCGCCGGGATTGCCTGCGAAGGCAAGAAATACACGGGCATACAGGGCGAACTGAGTGTGGAACGCGTTAAGAACGCCGTATTGGGCGTGCCCGTACCGGAAGGCGGCGCGGCAGAACTTCCAGCGCGCCCGCCGGTGCTTTGCCCGGGTTGCCCGCATCGCGGCGTGTTCTACGACCTGAATAAACTGGGCCTGCGCGTGATGGGCGATATCGGCTGCTATACGCTGGCGGCGTTGCCGCCGCTTTCCGCCATGGACGCTTGCCTCTGCATGGGCGCGAGCATCGGCATGGCCGGCGGCGCAGAACGCGCGCAGGGCAGGGAATTCTCCAAAAACACCGTGGCGGTGCTGGGCGACAGCACCTTCATCCACAGCGGCATCACCTCGCTGATTGACGCGGTGTACAACCAGGAAGCGATTACGGTGCTGATTTTGGACAACCGTATCACCGGCATGACCGGCCATCAGCAAAACCCGGCCTCCGGTAAAGATATCCACGGCGATCCCGCGCCCGCGGTAAATCTGGAGAAACTTTGCGAAAGCTGCGGCGTTAAACACGTCCGCGTTGTGGATCCGTTTGACCTGAAGGCTACGGAAAAGGTGCTTCGGGAAGAAACCGCGCGCGACGAGGTCAGCGTAGTCATAGCGCGCCGCCCGTGCGCGCTGCTGGATAAACAGGTAAAATCGCCGTATACCATTGACGGTTGCAAGAACTGCGGCGCCTGCATGAAGCTTTCCTGCCCCGCGATTGAAAGACGCGAGAACCGTGTGGAGATCAATCCCGCGCTGTGCATCGGCTGCGGCATGTGCGCGCAGGTATGTCCCTTTGGCGCGATCAAGGAAGGGGTGCAGGCGAAATGAGCAAACCGGTATTTGACTTGGTCATTGTAGGCGTCGGCGGGCAGGGCACGCTGCTGGCCAGTAAAATTTTGGGCCGTCTGGCGCTGGATGCCGACTGTGGCGTAAAGGTTAGCGAAGTACACGGCATGAGCCAGCGCGGCGGCAGCGTGATTACGCACGTGCGTGTGGGCGACAGCGTCCATGCACCGCTGGTGGCGCTGTCTGGGGCGGATTACTTGCTAAGCTTTGAGGCGCTGGAAGCCGCGCGGGCTGCCGCGTACCTGAAAAAGGGCGGCGTACTGATTGCGAGCACACAGCGCATTTCGCCGATGCCGGTCATCACCGGCGCGACGCAGTACCCCGAAGCGCCTTTGAAAAACTCCGCGCTGAAAGACCACCGCGTGGAAGCGGTGGACGCGCTGACGCTGGCGGTGGAAGCAGGGAGCATCAAGGCGGTTAACCTGGTGCTGCTGGGCATGCTAAGCCGCCACCTGCCATTTACCGATGAAGCCTGGCAAAAGGCGATTGCCGCCTGTGTGCCGGCTAAGACGCTGGAAACCAACATTCGCGCGTTCGAGTCCGGCCGTGACGCAAAATTGGAACAGGACGCTTAAGTCGAAGGGAGAAACCGCCATGGAGCATATGATCTGGAATAAAACCATGGAATGTATGCCTCGCGATCAACTGCGCGCCCTGCAGGATGAGCGCCTGAAGGACCTTGTACGCAGGGTTTATGAAAACGTCCCTTTTTACCGGGATAAAATGCAGCAGCTCGGAATTACACCCAAGGATATTCACGGCGTGTGCGACATTGAGTTGTTGCCTTTCACCACCAAGCAGGATCTGCGTGATCACTATCCTTTCGGCCTTTTCGCCGTTCCGCAGAGTGAAATTGTCCGCATTCACGCGTCCAGCGGCACCACCGGCAAACCCACCGTTGTCGGCTATACCGGCGGGGATATCGACCGCTGGGCCGAACTGATGGCGCGCAGTATGTACTGCGCCAACGTCGGGAAGAACGATATTGTTCAGGTGGCTTACGGTTACGGTTTGTTTACGGGCGGCCTGGGCGCACATTACGGCGCAGAGCGCGTAGGCGCGTCCGTAATTCCCATCAGCGGCGGAAACACTACCCGACAGCTGATGATTATGCAGGATTTCGGCACGACCGCCATCTGCTGCACGCCGTCCTACGCGCTGAACCTTGCCGAAGCGATGGAGGCCGAGGGCATTAAACCGGCCAAGCTCAAGAGCGGTATTTTCGGCGCGGAACCGTGGACGGAGTCCATGCGCGTGAAAATCGAAGAAATGCTGGGCATCGACGCCCTGAACGTTTACGGCCTGAGCGAGGTCATGGGCCCGGGCGTGTCGATGGAATGCATGTGCAAAAACGGCATGCACATCTGGGAGGATCATTTCC
>JAQUXV010000456.1 GCA_028692205.1 Eubacteriales bacterium | reverse complement strand
AGCCAAAATCCGTGTGGACAGCCGCAGTTCGGCTGCAAAGCGCCCGTCCGGATACCCTTTCCCATCATAACGCTCGTGGTGGCTGCGAATCATTTCCAATACGGTATCCGAAAGACCTACCTGCCCAACGATATCCACGCCGATGGCGGGATGCCGCTCCATAATCACCCGCTCCTCGTGGGTCAGCCGACCGGGCTTGTGCAAAATCAGATCGCTCACGCCGATCTTGCCAATATCGTGCAGGAGCGCGCCCTCGCGGATGTAGTCTATCTGTTGGGGGGAACAGCGCAGTTGTTGGGCGATACTCTTTGCATATTCGCCCACGCGCTGGCTATGGCCCTGCGTATAAGGGTCGCGAGCTTCCATGCTGGATACGAAAGCGGAGAGCAGCTTCTCCTTATGGCGCGTCGCGTCCAGATAAAGCTTCCACGCGTAACGCGCCAGAAGCAGGGGACAGATCATCAACAGCGTCAACCATGTGCCGTTGGGCAATGAAAGCAGCAGGCTGATCATCAGACCCAGCGGCATAGCCGCAAGAACGTTGAAGGTGAGCCCCGCCAGCTCCTTGCCCATCTCGTGCGGCATAATATCGCCGTTCAGCCAGAAAAGCAGAAGCAACCCCAGATAATTGAAAACAAACGCGAACGCGGAAAAGATCAGCGTGGGCAGAAGTACCATCGGAAAATGGAAAACGCCCGGCTGCCAGGGAAGCAATCGGCAGATTAGCCCCGGAATGACGATCGCGATCACGATATCGCTCAGGTTGAACAGCGTTTTACTCAGATTGGTGTTATAGATGCAGCGGATTTTATTGCCGTCTTTTTCAAAGGTGATCAGCGAGCTGGACAGATAAACAAAAACGGCTGCGTTCATGCCGTGCAATAAAAAAGCTGCCAGAACAGCAATCACGGATACATCCAATTGTTGATCGTTTTTCATAATTATGGGAAACGACCGGCAAGCAGCACACAGTCCGATGAGCAACAGGAGGTTCCAACCGTATTCGGAAAAGGGGATTCCTGCAAGTCCAAGGATAAACTGGCGTGTGCTTACGATTGCCATTGCGACCCCGATAATGCTGACAACCGTGATGTATACACGTGCTTTTCTGTTCATAAGCACCTCTTAACGAAAAGGGGCTACCCCGACGTATATCTATGGGGAAAACGGGGCAAACGGGCGATTGAACTCCATCTGATGTTACCTCCAGGTCACGAACGCGCCCGCGGAGAGAACGAAAGAAGCCAGCGCCATCAAAGCAGCCATGATCTTCGCCTTCTTCATTAGAATATAGCCTCCTACTCATAAGGCTCTGCCATTCGCTATCAGGCATGCTATATTCCGCTACGCTTGAAGAAAGCCCGTCTGCCCCGTTTCCTTTCAAATTGATTGGCAATCCGCCGCGATGGACAGACTGCGGTTCATAGCATCCAGCGTGCTCTTCACAAAACCAACTGCAAAATCCTCGCCCTGCTGCGCCGAACCGATCAGCAAGCGATCCTCCTTGGCAAAGGAGTATTCCAGCAGCGTCAATGCGATGGCGGTGCCGCCAACCACGGTGGACTGTGCAGCCGTAACGGTGAACAAATCGTCGATACCCAGGAAACCATGCACGGCGTTCAGCGTGGCCTGAGCGGCCGCACGCATGCATTGGGTTGCGGTATTGCGGCAAACAGCCTCCCCTTGAAAGTCGTGTTCACCATGGCGAAGACGAACGCTCACATGATAGTGCTTCTCCTCAACACGCGTGGATACCTCCATGCACTGGATGCGCATACCCCCTTCGGAACGCTCGGGTTGATCCGGCGCTTCAAATGGATTTGTCGCCAGCTGCGCGATGCTGATTACCCGATGATCCACCCGCAAATCAAACGCCGCCAGCAGTGCGCTTTGCACATCCCGGCTGATTAATTTGGGATTTCGGCCCAACCCGGCCACAATGTGAACCTCGCGAACGCTATCTTCGCCATCCATGAGTATGTTGGCGGCAAATACGTCCGGGAGCTTCAGAAGAAGAGAACGATACAGTTCATTGGATGTCCTTTTTTCAGCAGCCTCTTCAGTCATCAGTTTTCAGGCTCCTTACGTATTGAGCATTGTCCTCATTATACATGGAAACAAGTGTGAAAGCAACAGATACCGCACCCCGCACAGAATAAAGATTTGTTTGATTATTATAAATTATGGGCGATGAGGAAATAGATGAATCGTGATGTGATGCGAGATTTGCAAGAACAAATCGGAATTGATTAAACGATGAAAGAATATCAAAAACGAAGGAATATTGTCAAGCCCTTTCCCTGACAAGGCTTGACGGGCGAGTTCCGAAATTTGCGTGGGGAAGACGGAAACAACATTTTGAAAGTATGCGAACAGGGACGATTTTCTTCAAATGCAATAGAAAAGCCGGCACATCTTGCCGGGCGCGCTTCGTCAATCCGTTTTGTTCCTATTTTGTTTTCAGGCGTCGCATGCAAACGATGCACCGCATCCCGGATGGCGACGGCGCGGCAAAGCCCTTGCGTTTCGCCGATATGCAGCCGCTCTATGCGGTTGAAAAATACGCTTTGGCTGTCAGTTGCGGGATACGGACGGGTGAAGGTTTGAACGGATGCCGGCCTTCGACATACTTACAGTTTATTCTTGACTTTTCCGAAAAAGCATGTGAAGATTATTTTAGATAAAGTGTGAAATTGCGGTTTGTATAGCGGTAGAGCAACGATATC